>PAHQ01000071.1 GCA_002705125.1 Verrucomicrobiales bacterium
GTCGTACTAACTAAAAGCGTTCCATGAGAAAATGCTAACCCATAGGCTTTTCCTTTTATCTCATCACTCCATACTTCGGTCCCGTTGATTGCATTAAATGCTGATACTTTATCTAGACCACCATGGAATAATATATTATCTGCCAAGATTAAATCGTATGGTGCCGATGTATCAACTCCCCATAAAAAAGAATTCTTAAGATTTTTTTGTTCTTTAATATTGCTCAGTTTAATCTTGTTTAAAGACATTTGCATTTGGGATATTGAATCAATTGAGTTCTTATATTTACTAGGTTGGTTTTGATTCTTAAGATTAGGTAATTTTTTTTTGGTTTCTTTTAGCTGCTCTTCTAATTTTTTGGCTCGTCCGTTATTACTGGAGATTTTATTGTTTGAATTGGAATATTTATTTCTATCGAGAGATCTAAGTTTACCTTGCTGATGAATATAAACATGTTCATTGGAAATCAGCAGACGGTCCGCACCTGCAAATTTTATCATGGCTGAACTTCCAGAAGGGTCCGCAATTTGTATCATATTACCAGATGATTTCTGATTGCTCGGCATCGCGACAAATTTGTCGTCAGGAGTCAACAGACAAAAGGTTCCACCTGTGTTTGATAATGACTTAATAGATTTTCCGTTTTGAATATCAAATAATAACGGAACACTTCTGCCTTGAGGGGCGTAAATCGTTTTTGATGAAGCAAGAAATGCACCTTGTAAAGTCATGTTAGAATGTGTCGACACAAAAAGTTCTGACCCATTAATTTTATTCAATGAACACAGATATGAATTTTCCCAAGGAACTAAAGATGCCCCAAAAAAAACACTTTCACCTTGAACAAGGATGCCTGTCCTAATTGGGTAAGATGAAATTAATTTTCCATTACTGGCTATGAATCTATTTTTTTTAAGAGGCTTGTATTTCCAATTAAATTTTCCAGAAACAGATTCGACACAATATACATGACCATCATCTGAACCAAAATAGCATTTTCCTGAGTTAATGCTTGGAGGAAGCCTAACCGCACCTGAAGTAAATGAAACCCACTTTTCATTCCCATTATTTAAATTTAAACAGTGAATGGAGTTATCAATTGAAGAGCCGAAATAAACCAATTTATTTGAAATAGTAACATAAAATACAGGATCAAAATTTCTCATTGACTGGAGATCTTTGTTTCCAGAATAGGCATCCCATTTAGCTGGACCAGACCAAGCCATCATGGGCGGTATCTTTGAAAGTCTAACCCATTTTAGCCTTAGTGGAAGTTTTGGAGTTTCGGATGTCACTCCAGACCTTCTGTTGTCATGCCTGTAAGTAGGCCAGTCATCTGAGCCTACACAGAAAACATTACCTATTAAAAATAATAAAAAAATTTTTATGCTCTTTTTAAACATCAAAAAAACTATTTCCTTTCAAGGTGAACTCTTGGAATAAAACCTAATGAGGTCTCCATCCATCCTCCACATGAACATCCACCTCCTCCTTCAGGAATTAATAACATTCCAGATGAAGGTATTGTATTTAACCAACAACTCGGCCGTAATCGAGGCCAACTTGTAACGGACTCAGTTTCTTTAGACCACATTGATATCTGTCTTGATGTGCCACGATAAATTAGAGCGTCCCCTGCTCCAACATAGTTGTGGCATCCCTCTCTCTTTCCCATGTTATTGGTAACGACAGCTCCCGTTTCAATGTTATGACCGTTTGGCTGTAAATATATTGTATTGCCAGAAATAACTGGATGCTGCATGTGNCCACTGTGATGGTCATCCGGCCAGGTTACAGATTTTGACCAAACTTCGTCTCCTGTTTTTGCATCATAAGTGTAGATATGGAATTTAGTATTCGAAGACGTGAGAACAAGTCTATCTTCAGTTGATTGAAGGTAAAAAGTAATTGTTCCATCTTCTGTATTGATTTTGTTTTCCCAAACAATATCACCAGTGGTTGCATTTAAACATACCAAGAATTGATCATCCCAAATNTCNTTNGNACCAATTCTNCCNGTTTTTAAAGCTTTAATNTTATCGTTTCGGCTCTCAACAAAATAAACATTATTGTCAGAGCCAGAAATCGTTGGATTTAAGATTATTCCATTTGAGTAAACCCAAGAATTTTCAGATATTTTATTGTCTTCAGTCACGTTAGGGAAGCCGAATATTGCTTCACTGCACACCTGTTCGGTTCCCATTTCACCAGCTTTTCCATCATACCACATCTTTCCTGACCAGAAATTCTTATATGATGATTCTCCCCTCACTGCACTGCCAACTAACGTGTTACCTATCCGCCCAATAAAGCCCCATTCATATTCGGCCGAATTATTTTTAAACTTAGGAATATTAAATACATGAGACCTGTCACCATTCTCCGCATTAAGCATCCAAGAGGAATTTTTAATGGCCACATATAAATAATCTGAATCCGCACACCAATTACCGCAATCACGAGGAATGTTAACTCTCCTCAAGGCCGGGGCTTCAAGACTCCAAAGAATTGATCCGTTATGCGCATCCATTGATACCAACCGATTCATCCCTTGGTGAAACAACCTGCCATTTGCTGATAAAGGTGCTGGCATTCTTGGGTTTCTATCAATTCCGAAATCAGCCCCTGGTCGGCCTACCCACTGGAGAACAAAATCTTGAGTTCCTGTGGCTCCAGATAATGATTCGGTAGATGATGCTGAATTTCCTATATCACCGTATNGATGAGTCCAATCACCGGAATCTTTTAACTTAGGTCTATAATAAGGAGGGATATTACTAGTTAGGTTAATTGAAACACTTCTTCCAGGAGCGAGGACTCTATTTATTTCATCATCATGATTTCTTTTTTCAGAAATAAGTAAGTTTACCATACAACTGCTTAGGGGGATCGAATCACTATCCTCATCTCCGCTCATTACAGTTACTCTGGAGCCGTAAACTCCAATTGCATATAAACTCTTCCTTATCTGAGCCAGTTCGTCCTCGTTGGACTCTAGAACAACTATTGAAAATTTCGTTTTACTAACTAGAGATTTAATCAAACTCAAATCAACACTCCCGATGATTAAACAAAAACCAGAGTCAATTTTTAATGAATTAATTAGCGAATCGATCTGAGATGATTGATTAGATTCAATGGAAAAAAGCGGAACTGTGAAATTTAAATTCGTATTGAATTCATAAGTAGAGCTCCCTTTACCATCCTGATCTGATATTTTATAATAATAAATAGAATCAGGTTCGACGTTAGGTATTTCGGCGCTAAAGAATTTATTTTCTGACGTAACGTTTATGACATGTTCTAACTTTCTACTTCTCCCAAAATAAAGCTTCATGTCATTATCAGAATCAACCGCCCAATCAATTCTAACTTTATCATTAGATAAATACCTAAGAGCAGGCTCAACATTAAAAGAAAAAGGCAATAGATTAAAATTACGTGTGTGTTCAATAATTGCAGAAGACGATAGCGCGTTATCATAAATTCTCACAGATTTCAAAGTTCCAGTCATCGGGTAGGACTCATCGTCATCTTTATAAATGCCTAGCGTGTAATAGGCTTTATCTGGATAAGCAATATTTCCTGAGGTAGGTGTTACACCAGATAATTTTCCATTAACAAAGATTTTAACACTCTCACCATCATAAGTGCCAACAACATGATACTTTCTACCGACTTCAAAATTGATACTCGAAGTAGCTTGGATTAATGATTTTCCTGTAGATACCCAGAAAACAAATGACCGCTCATTATAACCAAGCAACCAACCTCTCTCGTATGATCCATTATCTTGAGCATAAGCTACAATTGATCCCCATTGTTGGCCATTCCTTATACTTAGCACAGCTTCAACTGATATACTTTCAGCAGGTAAATCCTTGGGATTAATAGCTTCAAGAGTGAGGCCATTATTACCTTTTAAAATGTAATCAGAATGCAGGTCAAATTCTGGATCATTAGTTGAAGTAATTTGAAGTTTAGGATCGGAGGAAATTAATAGATTTTCTTTCCATGCATCCTTAGTGAAGTCCCATTCATGCAACACATTTTTTTTATTAGGGGTAGAAAACGCAATACCAATACTAATAACAATAAAGGAATAAAGAATTAGATGGATTTGTATTCTTAACATTGACAATACAAATTACACTTAATTTTAGGACATAGAAATAAATAAAAGTGCAATAAATTAAATATGCAGAAAATGACTAAGTTTTTAAAAAAATCTTTGATAATAATTAAAATTTTTTACTTAGTATGACTTGCAACTACTAGAGTTTATTTGTTTATTTGATATAGAGCCTAATGATCAAAAAAACATATTTTATATTTTTTTATCTTTTCGTATCCATTGTTAAACTTTACTCTGATAACAATTTAGATATAGAGGACAAGGTCCTTTTCTTTGAGGAACGAATTAGGCCAGTTTTGGCACAGAAGTGCTTTTCATGTCATTCTGCTGAAGCTGAAAAAAAAGGAAAGTTAAAAGCGGGTTTATTATTAGATTCACCTCAAGCTCTTATCAAAGGAGGAGACTCAGGTAGCGTTCTTGTGCCAGGTGATATAAGCATGAGCCTACTATATGAGGCTGTCCTTTATAAGGATGAAGATATGGCTATGCCCCCAAAGGGAAAGTTGTCAGACGGACAAATCAAAGACATAAAGGATTGGATTCTAATGGGTGCTCCTTGGCCTGGCAATGACATGAATAAATTAATAGCCAACACAGATGATGAAGAACCGTATGATTGGGAAAAATTTAGGAAGGAGCACTGGTCATTTAAGTCTTTATCAAAAGTATCAATACCAAAAATAGAGAATGAAATTAAAATTAATAATCCTATAGATAATTTCATCATAGAAAAGCTATCTAAATCAGACATCATTCCAAACAGCACTGCATCAAAAAACATCCTAATCAGAAGAGCATATCTAACATTGATTGGTATTCCTCCAACTCCTGATGAGGTTTTGAATTTTTTAAATGACAACTCACCTAACGCCTTTTCTAAAGTCGTTGATAAACTGCTTGCTTCGAAACATTATGGAGAAAAGTGGGCCAGACATTGGCTTGATGTTGCTAGATATAGTGATGGGCACGGAGGATTTGGTGATAATAAAGCATTACCAAATGCTTGGCGCTATAGAGATTGGGTTGTTAATGCACTTAATGAAGATATACCTTACGACAAATTCGTAACACAGCAGATTGCTGGCGATCTCCTAGACGAAGATAAGAATCCAGTGCCTACTGGATTTTTTGTTGTTGGTCCAACATACACATCTGATGGAGGTGATCCAGAAGCAAAAGCTCAAGCATTAGCTGAAACTCTCTCGGATAGAGTTGATACATTTTCCAGAGCGTTCCTTGGCATGACAGCAGCATGCGCACGTTGTCACGATCACAAATTTGATCCTATTACTACTCAAGATTATTACGCCTTAGCTGGCATATTCAAAAATACCAGAATTTCAGATGTAAAAGTTGGCAATCAACAAATCATTGATACTCACAATTCATGGAAAAAAGCAATTGATGATATTAATAATAATATTAACTCATTTTTGGATAATGAATCAAAAAGACTCAAAATAAATAGGAAACAAATTGAAAAATCTTTAGATGAAAAATCAAAGAAAAAGATAGTAGCTTTAAGAGATGAACTAGAGGGGTTAAAAAATAGAGAGCCTCAAAAACCAGGAAGTGCACATGCACTTAATGACAGTGGCAATTCAGATATGCATATTGCTTTGAGAGGAGATTTGAGAAAGAAAGGTGAAATCGCTCCTCGAAGATTCATTGAGATCGTTGGAGGCAAATCTAGGCCTAAGTATTCAATCGGAAGTGGACGACTTGAACTGGCAAAATCAGTCATCAATAAAAACAATCCATTAACGAGTAGAGTTATTGTCAATAGGATTTGGGGTTGGCACTTTGGCAATGGTATTGTAAGAACACCTAGCAACTTCGGTGTAATTGGGGAACAGCCAACACACCCAGAATTACTCGATTGGATGGCGTTAAATTTCATCGATAATGGTTGGTCAATTAAAAAATTACATAAGACAATCATGATGTCAGCTACATGGCAAAGAAACAGTCAGTATAAACAGTCTAAATTTGAAGTCGACGGAGACAATAAGCTATTATGGAGATTCCAGCCCAAGAAGCTTGAAGTTGAATCATGGAGAGATTCATTACTATCAGTAACTGATGAGTTAGACCTTAAATTTGGAGGAGCACCTGATGGAGAAATTATTAATAGTAAAAGAAGAACTATTTATGCAACAATAAGTAGAACAGGAGACAAATTCAAATCTGATAATTTTTTAAGATTGTTTGATTTTCCTGCCGCTGTTTCGACAAGTCCTAAAAGGGCTTCTAGTACAGTACCTCAACAGTACCTGTTTATGCTAAACAGCAATTTCATGAACCAACGAGCACAGGCATTAGGAAGAAGTTTATTTGAATCAAAAGATAAAAGAAATGATATCATTAAAGATGTTTATCAAAAGTTATATTCAAGAGCTCCAGAAACTCGTGAAATTGAACTGGCTTACAAATGGCTTGGAGATAATCCTAATGTAGAAAGCTGGAACTTATATGCACAGGTTCTATTAAGCGCACATGAAATGATTCAATTAAGGTAATAAAAGATCTATGAAATTTTTAGAACACGAACTTGCATACAGAAAGGCTACTTTAAATCAACTAAGTAGACGTGAGGCTTTAATGAAAATGGGGAGTGGCTTTGGATCACTTGGTTTAGCTTCACTAATAGGAAATTCAAACGCCTCACAAATTTCAACAAATTCACCTTTAGCGCCTAAAGATCCTCACTTTGAACCCAGAGCTAAACGAATAATACAATTATTCATGCCGGGTGGACCTTCTCAAGTTGATACATTTGACTACAAACCAATGATTGCTAAGCACGCTGGGAAACGACCAGATAGTGTTAACAGAAAAACATTGAGAAACACGAAGATGGGATTAATGCCTTCTCCATTTGAATTCAAGCAATATGGTCAATCTGGGAAATGGGTCAGTGATATATTCCCTAATGTTGCAGAGTGCGTGGATGACATCTGCTTCGTACATTCTATGCACACAGATATTCCTGAACATGCGGGTGGCATACTAATGTCCAATCTTGGTGCACTTCAACCAAATAGACCAAGTATGGGTTCTTGGTTACTTTATGGATTAGGGGCTGAATCACAAAACTTACCAGGTTTTGTAGCAATGTCACCAAGGGCACAACCAAGAGGTAAACTTGCCAATTGGGGAAATGCCTTTCTTCCAGGTGCTTATGCAGGTTCTTACGTAAATATTCAAAGTATGAAACCTGATGCTGTAATTAGTGATTTAAAGAACCCTAATCTTGATAGAGCCACGCAACGAAAACAGGCAGATCTATTAGGAGAGCTCAACAAAATTCAGCTTGAAAGGATGGAAAAAGATCAATCTCTTGAATCAAGCATACAAGCGATGGAAATGGCATTCAGAATGCAATTCTCTGTTCCAGATGTCTTTAATATCCAAAGCGAAAGTGAAGAAACTAAAAAACTATACGGTGACAGCGAATTTGCAAAAGGGTGCCTTATAGCGAGACGTTTAGTTGAGCAAGGCGTTCGGGTAGTGCAATTGAATCATTCTATTGATGGATATGATATTGCATGGGACACCGGACATGGTGACATTAAAGGTGGGCATAGTAAATTAGCTCACGCCTGCGATCAGGGAATAGCTGCCCTATTAAAGGATTTAAAAGGAAGAGGCTTATTAAAAGATACTCTAGTTGTATGGGGTGGAGAATTTGGACGAGCACCTACTTCTGAGGGAGCTAAAGGACGTGACCACGACCACTATGGTTATACAGTATGGATGGCAGGCGGGGGTGTAAAATCAGGCTTTAGCTATGGTGCTACAGATGAATTTGGTTTGAGTGCTGTTCACAATAGAATGCATGTTCACGATCTTCACGCGACTATCTTACATCTGATGGGTCTTGATCATGAAAAACTTACATACCGTTATTCCGGTCGTGATTACAGGTTGACTGATGTTCATGGCAGAGTCATCCATGATTTGTTCGCCTAAGATCTAAGTTAAAACAAGTTTTTCAGTACTATCACCCAGTCTATTGGTTTTTACACCCATTGCGTTGATCATCGACAACCATAGGTTTGAAATCGGGGTCCCTTCCTTTGATTTAATGTGCTTTCCTGGATTAATTAATCCGCCAGCCTTACCCGCAACCAAAGTCGGAAGATCAGTATAAACATGTAATGATCCATCACTAATACCAGAGCCTAAAGTGAACATCATGTTATCGAGTAATGTCCCATCGGCCTCCTTAGTTTCTTTCATTTTTGTTACTAAAGAAGCAAATTGCTGGATGTGAAAATGGTCTAATGCTTGAAGCGTAGTTCGGACATTATCATTTCCCTGACCATGAGTTAAACCGTGATGATCAATTGGTTTATTAAAGAGACCGTGGACTTTTAGAGGCGAACCCCATCTTTCAGGTGAGCTCATAATTGTTGCAACACGAGTAAGGTCAGTTCTAAAAGCTAAAATCATAAGGTCACCCATTACCTGAATAAACTCATCACGTGTCATTGATTGCCATGACTTTATAGGTGGAGCAACATTCAGCTTATTAATGTCATCTTGTCGCAAACTTATTCTTTGAATTTGTTTCTCAACGGTCCTAACTGAATCCATATACTCATCCAATTTTCCTTTGTCAACGCGCCCCAATGATCCATTCAGAGATTTTGCATCATCCATAACGACGTCTAGAATACTGCTTGCCTCTAGATGTTGCTTTACCCCAAAAAGTCGGTCAAATACAAGCTTAGGATCACGTATTGATCTAGCTACATGACCATGTCCGTACCAAGAAATATTATCAAAATATACGGATTCACGATTATCTTCATAAGGATTACAACTTAATTCCAGTGAACGAAAAGCAGTGTGTTGACCAGTGTGCTCTGCCATTATTTGATCAACAGTCTTTTTTAATGGATATCCAGCAGGAGAAAGTTCATCAGGAGAAGCACTACTAAGCCAACAAGCACCAGCTTGAGCATGTCCATCAGTGCCCGCAACTTTGACTCGGTCTAGCTTAGTTAACAATGTGACATCGTCTTGAATCGGAGCTAAAGGTCGCAGCGTAGGGCTAAGATCATAATTTAGACCTGTATTATTTGGATGCCAAGCTGACTGAACAACACCATTAGGTATATAGAAAAACCCGGCACGTACAGGAGGTTTAGATTCTTCAGATGGTGACTTAGAAGGACTTGCTTGCATAGCTTCAAGCAAAGGGAGTGCAAAGGTTGCCCCAGCGCCTCTAAGGACCATTCTTCGAGACATTGTTTGTCTTTTAAGGATCATTCTACTATTAATTTCTGATTTGTTTTATTATTGAAAACATAACTCTTAGCAACTTCCATTACAACCGTTGAAAACTGGCCTTTATCCTGCATAACACTAAGAAGAATCTTATCAACATGAGGCTTGTCTTTTATGTTAAGGTCTCGGCCAAGAGCATACGATAATATGTGTTCAATAAATGAACGCATAAACCATTCAGGATTATCAGTAAGATTCTTTTTTAATCCAACCACATCATTAAATTTCTCTTTACCAAATATCTGGCCACTGGCATCAATCTTTAACCCAGATCGATAACTATCCCTCCACCTTCCGACGGCATCGAAGTTTTCAAGAGCAAATCCAAGGGGGTCGATTTTTTTATGACATGAAACACAGCTCTCTTTTTCTTGATGCTGAACTAATCTTTGTCGTAAGGTGATCCCCTTTTTTTCAATTTCTGCATCATCATTTTCGATCTCAGGAATAACATCAGGAGGTGGCGGTGGAGGTTTATTTAAAATGACTGTAGCAACCCAGGCTCCCCGTCTAATAGGACTAGTTCTTAATGGTTCTGAGGTCATTGTTAAAGTAGCTGCAGAGGTAATTACTCCGCCCTCTCGTTTAGAGGACAATGCACGCTTTGTAAATATTTGACTATTTGTATTAAAACGACTTCGGTTTTGTTTATTACCAAATGGAATTTCATCATTATACCAAGAATGCATTTCATTTGAACGGTATGAATAATTACTATCGACCAGTAGCATAATGGACCTATCTTCAACCATAATACTTTCAAATAGAAGAAGTGGCTCTACCATTGTCTGAAGACCGAATTTCCATTGTTCACAACCAATTCGGGAATAATAAATTTGAAACCTTTCAAAATCTGGTACAGCTGTAATTAATTGATCAAGTCGAAGCCATTGACGTGCAAAGTTTTCTGATAGGGCTTTGCTTTTAGGGTTCTCTAGAAGTCTCGTAACTTGAATTTCATAAACTTCAGGATCAAGAATTGAATCATTTCTTGCTTTGCTTAGTAATTCATCATCAGGAATACTGCTCCATAGAAAAAACGACAGTCTTGTTGCCAATTCGTATGGGTTCAACTTTTGAAAATTCTCCTTATTATTTTTATTTTCATATATGTAAATGAATCTCGGAGATGATATCACCGCTGAAACAACATCTTTCATCGATTGAGTGTAAGACTTTCCGTTAATTATTCCTTGATTGAAAAATGAGTAATATCTACTTAACAAATCTTCTTTAATCTTAGTTCTAAATGCTTTTTCAAGGAAAACAGATATTCGATCTTTTATTATTTCGTTCTTTTTGATTTGAGCGGCTTCATTATTTGAATGTTTTTTGGAATCATTAAGTGGTTCCTTAAAAAAAGTTCCACTCAACTCGCTGTATGAATCAAATTCGGGAGCATTAAGAATAGACTTCCCTAGTTTAATAAAGGTTTCCAACAAGATTGGAGAGAAGCTTAATTCGTCTCCACGATTATTAAAACCATGCTCGGATTGTAAATCTATAGCAAACGGACTTACTCCAGTTAAAATATGTTGTTCAATTTGGTTTTTACCAAGTGCACGATTCGATACTCTAATTGTTGTAGGGAAAGAACCTGAAGATGGATTGAAATACGAACTACTTCTTATAACTTTTTCCGGTAAAGGATAAACATCACCTTTAAGTTTCAATAATTCTTTTACTGAATTATTGTATTCATACCTGTTCATCCTTCTCATCACAGTCAAGTTTAGAGAGTTTGCTTCGATCAGATAATTATCAATGTAATTACTAAGTGTAGAGTTAAGAATTAAGGTTTCTTTCTCGGTTAGTTGTTCAGAGTCTTCAGGTGGCATTTCTTTAAACCTTATTGCATCAACAATTTTTTTCGTTACTTCCAAATCATTTGTAAATGCATCCTTAGACTGAAAATCCATAAGATTAATTTTTCCTTTAACTTTTCCGCCTTCACCGTGGCAACCATAACATTTGGACGATAAAATTGCTCGAATATCTTTAAGTGAGATATCTGTATATTCCTTTTTTTGATTCTCGAAATCACTCTTGGCCTTAACATTCACCTTCTCTGGTGGTTTCAAATTTTGAATTTTCAGATAATCCAAACCGAGGAGATATCTACCTTTCCTAAATTCATTTGAATCTTTATTTTTATCAACAAGAGCAAAAGCGATCTTTGCTTTTCCTTTTTCTAGACTAAATTTTGGAATTTTTATTAATTGAGAAAGCTTAACTACAGGTGAATAACAATCGAAGTTTTCAATGATTTTTTTATCATTTAAAAAGATATCAAAAATTCCATAATCAGGCGCACTAGTGAGCTGAATCTCAATTGAATAATCACTGCCATGATTGAAATTAATATAGTTAACATGTGACTCACCAATTACTCCATCCCATAAAAGTTGCCCTTCACCACTCCATTCATTGCCAAACCCGTTCATGTTTTGATGGCGTGAATTTCCAATATTTGAAAGGAACTCACCTTCGAAAAGGCCAACGTTATCGGATTTTGATTCCCTCCCCCTAACGGTATGATAGTCGAAACTTATATCACCATACAATTGATTGGTTAAAAATAAGGCTATAAGTATCCTGAAATGTTTAGTATAGCGGCAACTAATCATTAATATGATGATAATGCCTTAAATGGAGTACGTAAAGAATACTATTTATCAGTCACCGATTCTAATCGTATTCTAAAATTGCCTTGATAACCTTTCTTTTTTGAACTGCTTCTAAAGCTTGAGACACTTCATCAACTTGAAATTCGTGTGTAATGAATTCTGAAGCAGATAATTTCCCTTCATTTATCCATTCACAAAGTAAATTTTGAGACTCTTTTTCATATAATCTCGTAGGCCATTGGTGAATGTAGATATTATAATTAAAATCTCCTAAATAATTCTGCACATTGAATTCCTTTAGACCGGCATAAAATCCATAAACACAAATTGATCCTCCCCTTTTTATTAGTGGTAAGCCTGATGATATTATTTCAGGTTTTCCAACGGCATCAATTATGGCATCTAATTTTTTTAAAGTTTCTCTGGAAGCAATCTCATTAACTGATTCATCATTTCTATCAAAGGTTTCACTAGCACCAAATTGCTTGGCCAGTTCACGCTTCTCTTTATGTCTATCAACTAAACCAATCCAGCCTAAACCAAAGAGCCGGCCCAACTTAACAAAACTTAACCCAACAGGCCCTCCACCATAAATAAGAACATCATCACCTGGTTTAAGATGAAAATCTCTAAAGGCACCTAAAACCTCCCTCCAAGTACAGAGCAAAACTCCATCTTGAGCAGATACGCTATCAGGCACAGAGGTTTGAATTTCAAAAACTTCAACCCACCCATTTTGTTCATTATCGACAGCATCATCAACCATTGACTCATGGTCATTTATCAAAACGTACTCACAAAAGCCACCCCAGCCAGACTTAAGGCCCTCCGTTTGAAGTTCATCATCAAAAACAAGTCCACTGATTCCTCTTTGCCCAATTTTGAAATTCTTTGCTTTATCGCCAACTTCAACAACTCTCCCAATACTCTCGTGACCAAGAGCAAATGGAAACGAGTCCTCCATTCCAGGAAAATGACCAGAAACTAATTCACTATCTGTATTGTTACATATGCATGCAACTTCGGTCTTAACAAGAGCTTGATAAGGTTTTGGTATTGGTATTGGAGTATCGAGTATCGATATCTCCCCTGGTTTTGTTACTGAGATGGTCTTCATATCTAATAAATATAATAGATGAAGATATTTTTATGTTAAATCATTTCTAACACCAATTCACGGAACCATTTATTTATATAAAAACAAAATTTATATAAAAAATCTCATGAAATTTTACTCAAAAATATAATTAAAAAGNTGGTCCACCACCACCTGNTCCACTACCAATATTTTCTTCATTATTTGAAGGAGCGGGACCGTCACCAAAATCATCAACAAATCCAGAGTTATCGAAATCTTCAATGCCTGTTCTAATTAATCTATAGAATCGGTCATTACCAGAATTTGGTTTTCTATAAAAAGAAGAATATTCAATACCATCAGCAGTGAAAGCTACGGTTCCATTAAACCAATTCTTTAAATCAGGACTCGCATCAACACGATAATTTGCACCCTCTACAGTATCCCAGATAAATGTAACGGTTTCACCTGAACTAGCTATATCTTTGGCCACGTGTTGTTTNTTTGGTCCACCTGAAAAAATTTTAACTGAGCTAGAAGGTATAGAGTTAACAGATCCACCTGTTGGAGTTCCATAAAAGTTTCTTCCAACATTGTAGGGAAATACAGGGATACCGTCCTCCTCAATTGCGGTGAAGTATGCCCAAACTCCATCTGGAAATTCCGGAGTCACGCAATAACGGCCATTATATTGATCTAGATCATAATCACTACCTTGGTCTAATCCTAGATCACCCTTATATGCATAATCTTCTAAATAATGGCCTAGAATATATGTTGCCGATACATTTGGACCATATTGACTAGATGATAATGACAAGTTTCTCCCTTGCAAGTAATTGGCCCATTTTGGCAAGGATCTCCTACCAGTTGAAGTAAGACTCGTTGAGCCATTTGTCCCATCTCTTTTTTGATAACCGCTAATCATTCTTCTAATCTCAGAATTTGGGTCCAATGAATCACTATATCCATATGGACCATAGATAGGGTGGCCATCAGCAACCCATCCAACAATCGGGGAATGGCTTCCATTGAAATTTTCTGAATATCGGTTTGTTGCTTTATTATAATCCACACTATCTCCAAGAAGGTGTCTCACAGCAGGAGCGTTAGCATGATAATGATGCAGATTCATTGCTTGGTGTGCGTATGCTGCATCAAATGTTACTCCCTCATTCACATAAGCATCACNATTCCATACACCATCACCACGCCCTCCTCCAATCGGACTTCCATCAGAACCACTACTATTGATATATGAAAATGTGTCGGTTGCGTCAAATAATGCCACTCCATCGACAAAGTAACCTATAGAACCTGCAGTAGTAGTTCTAGTACCATTAAATGCAGTTGGCGATTTGGGAATTCGATATGTTGTTGCCGTGTTACCTGGAAAACTAGGAAAATCTCTAGTTTTGGACTCGTTCAAATACCAGGGGCCCATGTTATGTAATCCTAGACCAGAGGTTTTAATATATACCCAACTATCGTCATCATGAATTTCATGTATGCCAGCATATGTTGGTGAATTTTGAATACCTTGCCCTCTACTCCAAGTCGTTGAGGTTAAACCAGCGGATTCATTCTCTTTACTTGTATAAATTCTTGCATAAGAGCCAGTCTTGTCAGTGATCCATGAACTAAGCTGAGGTTTAGCAATTACAAAGGATATAAAATTTAAGCAAAATAACAAAATTAAAAGTAACTTCATAGAAAATGAATATACTGAATAAAGATTAAGAAAGGATTACTTTTGACCTGTTAATAATAACTACTCGAATAATATCTTTATGAAAAATTAAAATCTTGAATTGATTCATAAAGTGAGGATGTCATTAAAATNATAATTTTAAATGTTACAATTACCTAAAACTGATTCTGAAAACAAACTAAAGGTACGTCATCACGACCTCGACGCATTAAGGTCATTTGCTATGCTCTTAGGCATTGCTCTTCATGGAATAATGTCATTTAACGGTATGAATTTTTGGCCGGGACAAGACATGAACCAAAATCCCAAATATGGAGTGATATTTGAATTTATTCACGGNTTTAGAATGCAGTTGTTCTTTCTTGTTAGCGGTTTCTTTACGTCAATGATGCTACTAAAGAGAGGTTCATTTTCAGTATCAATCCAAAGGGTCAAAAGAATTCTAGTTCCGTTAATTCTCTCAATTATAATTTTAGCTCCGNTGATGAACAACATGGGAAAGTTGAATGAATGGAAAAAAGAAATCAATGAAAAGGATGTCCCAGAGAAACGGTCTGAAATAAAAGGAAGNTCCATTTGGGCTGCAGCAAAAAGAAATGATTTGAACTTATTAAACTCAAAAATTTCTGAAGGATTTGATGTAAATAAAAAAGATTTCATGCAGGCAACTCCACTTCATTGGGCTGCTGCATACGGTAANAATAAATCCATTGAAATTCTTTTATCGAACGGAGCCAACATAAATTCTACAGATGGAAAAGGATCAACCCCATTGCACTGGGCGTCATTTATGGCAAGACCAATAACTATAGAATTATTAATTCTTAAAGGTGCCGATCCGTCTAAAAAAAACATAGATGGATCAACCTCATTTGATTCTGCAGAATTAGATCAAGGGACAATGAGATTTATATTGGGAGCACTTAGAATTGATGAAGACCTAGATTTGATAATGGACAGAAGAATTGATGCAAGGGCTGCATTGAGTGGTAAAAAGTTAAATTTCATTACAAAAATACCTGCAAAAATTAATGACTTTATTAATAAAAATTACTTCATTAATTTTNNTGGAAACAAACAAATTATTTTGCATCACATGTGGTTTCTATATTTTCTATTTGTCATAGGAATTGCATTTTGTCTGATTTTTAAAATTTTTGATCTTGTTTATCCTTTTAAAAATTGGAGNAATTTACCTCCTTATATAACTACANCTATCCGATTAGCGTTGGTATGTGTGTTGATTTTTCTGACATATCAAACTCAGTTAAAAATGGGTTCCAACGAATTCGGTCCTGCAACAGCGATTTTCTTCAAACCAGACAAACTTATTGATATATTCGTTCTAAATGGTTTCGACGGTAAACCTGCTTGGTGGATACTAGCACATTATTTTCTCTTTTTTACCTGCGGAGCATTAATGTATGGATTCAGGAACTTTGGCATTATATCTAAATTTATATGGCCATTATTGTTTTTTACGGGATTTGTTTTTCTAATTATCGCCTTAAGAGAGTTTAACAAACCCTGTCCAGATTGGTTGAATCTTAGAAAAGACCTTTCTGGACCATTTGCCTTTCTAAATGAAAGCATTAACTCAATTTATGAGTGGATTAAAACATTTAATAATCCAAAGCCACTAGTCACAACCATTTACTGCTGGGCAATGATTTTTGGATTTATAGGTTTCTTCAAATTCTTTTTTTCGAAGGGAAGACCAATGGTTAGATATATATCTGATTCATCTTACTGGTTATACCTAGGCCANCAACCCCTAGTACAAGCTTATCAAATCTTACTCTCGNATTGGGACATCGAAATTTATGTTAAGTTCCCTCTTATATGCTTTATAACTGCCTTAACATTAATTATTATTTATCACTATTTCATTAGATATACATTTATTGGAACTTTATTGAATGGTCCTAGAAAAAAAGTTCAAGCAACCTAATTTGGTATTTTAAAATTGAGAAAATTTAATGAGTTGCAAGCTCCTCAATTAATGAATGTCGTTTTGCGACATCATGGATATCTTGTGCCCATAAAACTGCCATTGCTAATTCGTCATCCTTTAAAAATCTTGCAACAATTTCGATTGCAAGNTCTTTATGTTTAGTGGCTAGAACTTGTTCTTCAAGAAAATCNGTAGCAGCATCAAAGTCCAACTTTAGATAACATTGAAAAGTATCAGCTAGATGTTTATCTATCTTTTCAATTGGGAAATTGAGGATAGAAAATAGTGTTTCTTTGGGATAATTTTTTTTCCAAAAAACATANTTTTGTGAAGATACAATGAATTGTAGATATTCTTCTTTGGACTCATCATCACGAATTTCTCGAGGATAATTTCTATCAGCGGCCCTCTGTATTTGCTCTANTGAAGTTTGTTTATTCTCAGCTTTAGGTAAATAGCAACCTACAAAGATTAAAACAATTATTAAAGGGCTTAAAATTTTTGAATTCAAATTCTTATATAGATAATTTCAAGATTTGAAATTATTTCTACTCTAATTCAACGACTCTATAAAATCTTTTTTTATCATCTACCGAAACACCAGGATCAGTGAATGACGTAATTTCTCCATCACCTTCGACGCTATCATCAAGCTCTTCCCAATCACCATCAACGAGGTTAGTAGTAGAGTATATTCCGTATATTCTACCGCGCCTTGAATTCCAAGATATTTTCACTTCCTGATCATCAATGTTTTTTGTTATCTCTATGTCAGTAATCACTAAGGGTATTTTCTTTTCAGTAATTGCCGCTTCCCATAAAGACATAGCCTCCTGATCAGTTAAAACTCTATCCAACCAAATAGCTACCTCATCCTGCGCTCCCGAATGAGTTGTACTGTCGGCTGGGTCGGCTCTTCTTCCACCAATCTTAGCTTGACCGGTATTAATACCCCAGCCTGTCGAATCAGGTTGTAGATTGTCGGTTCGATCAACACCATTTATCCATAATTTGAAGTTAGCCGCCCTTTCATTACCTGAGTTTCCTGAAGTAGAAGCTATTACATGAAACCAGCCCGAATCACTCTGAATTAATCTTCGATCAGGACCACTATTGTCTTCCATGTAGAGTGTTCTTTCGGCAGAAAGGCCAGTACTACCCGGATCAACTGCAAGAACCAGCCCATTGTTAGCTACATTAACTTGAAAGCTTTTGGTAGGATCAGAAATNTTATTCGTAAATAGCCTGTCCCCGCCTTGAGCAGGTCCAGCTTTAAAAAACAAAGCAACGGTAATAGAGCTTGAAGCATACAAATTACCATCACCCAGAGTAACATGTCCGGAATTATTACTATAGTGGGCAANATTATCAGTGCCTCCTAAACCTGGCACCGCNATGCCATTAAAATCATCGGCACTAAATACGTAAAGAGGGCCCTCACCTCCAACTTCAGGTCCGCCTACACCATAATCCNCNTTGAATGAGCCAGCTTTAGGTGCATTCCCCATAGTGTCTAATGCACCTTCATCAGTAGTAATCTCATTTAACTCATAATAATAAGTTGGAGACAATTTAACCACAGTTGCCTGATAATTGTTNGCATTTGAATATGACAATAAAATTAAAAAAAGGGAACTAATGATTAAGGANCGTTTATTCATGTCGATATATGGTTTTTTTCTACGTAAATTTTCCATCTAATTTATGAAAATGACAACATTATTAAAAATATAATTAATTAGGCTAAAATATCTTTAATAACATGACCGTGCACATTAGTTAATCTGCGCTCAAGACCATTATTATAAACACTCAACCTCTCGTGATCTAATCCCATCAAATGAAGAATTGTGGCATTAAAATCATAAACTTCCACTGGATCATTCGCAGTTTTAAATCCAAACTCATCACTGCTTCCATAAGAGAATCCTTTTTTTACACCAGCTCCTGCAAGAAAGCATGTGAACGCGTTAGGATTATGATCTCTACCAGTGCCATTACCTTGTAAGAAAGGCATCCTACCAAATTCTGTAGCCC
Organism: Verrucomicrobiales bacterium; assembly: GCA_002705125.1. GTDB lineage: Bacteria > Verrucomicrobiota > Verrucomicrobiia > Verrucomicrobiales > DEV007 > EC70. The sequence goes on from PAHQ01000071.1 coordinate 18,838, forward strand.
AAACTATTAAAGTCTGCTCTAAGAGNCCTCTGCGTTTAAGGTCTCTTATTAATGTTGCAGTCGGCTGATCCATAATTTCTGCCTGCATTGCGTGAGTTTCTGCAATATCGCTATGTGAATCCCAATTGGTGATACCATTACCTCCACTTGGGTCGCTACCATTAAATAGCTGAACAACACGTACACCCTTCTCAATTAGCCTTCTGGCAAGTATNCAGTTTTTTGCATATTTTCTTTTTAAATCAGTGCCACTGTTGACCCCATATTCATCAAGTATAAAATTTGGCTCGGCAGATAAGTTCATAACATTTGGGACTGAGGTCTGCATTTTACCTGCTAATTCGTAACTTGAGATTCTTGCAGCCAAATCTGCATCACCTGGAAATTTTTCGAAATGTTTAGCATTAATTTTTTTNAAGAGCTCGACTGTTGCCAGGTCATCAGTTTTGGAAATGCTACTTGGCNTTGATAAATTGTTTGGTGGATTTTGAGAATTGAAGTCNGTTCCTTGAAAGGCTGCTGGCAGAAAGCCATTTCCGAAATTATTTTTTCCAGACCTAGCCAAGCCTCGCGGATCATTTATAGCAACAAATGATGGCAAGTCATCACATTCAGATCCTAAGGCATATGTGACCCAGGAACCAAATGAAGGGAATCCCTCCATCGTAAATCCTGTATTAAGAAAGTTTTCACCTTGCGGGTGAGCACTGGTTTGAGTTTTCAAAGAATGAATAAAACAAAANTCATCTACAAGTGAGCCTAGATGAGGCAAAAGTTCAGAAGTCATTTTTCCGGATTGACCTCTTGGTTTAAAGTCCCAAAAAGGTTTTGCAATATTCCCTGTTGGTCCCTCAAAAGTCACAGCTGGTACTCCTGGAGGTTTCTTACCATGATATTTTTTTAAATCTGGCTTATAGTCAAAGGTATCCACATGGCTAACTGCACCTGGACAATAGATTACCAGTACTTGTTTAGCCTTTGATGGAAAATGACTATTTCTTGATAAATATGGTTTGTCAGGATCGATGTTTGGTCTGATGGGCTCCTTGCCAGAAAAGTTTTTGGTATTTTCGTTAACACAGTAAGCATCCCTTAACATAAGNTCAGANAGGCCTAACCCACCCATAACACCTGTCGTCTGCTTTAGGAAATGTCGCCTGTCTAATAATTTTCGACCTAATATGGATATTNTATCTGACACTATGGTAAAAAAGAAAATTCGTTAGAATTAATTAACGTACGAGATAACATTACAGGCGTTACTGTTTTTGAATAGGATAACTCATCTTTGTCAGGCGCACGGCCAAGTAAAATTTGGTAAATTCGGTTAATAATGTTTTCTTTATTATTGCCGACCTCTTTTATTNCCCTGTTAGCAATAAAGTTTGATTGCTCAATAACAAAGTCACTGTTTAAAAGATTGAGAGCTTGTAATGGTGTTGTTGATACGGGCCTTCGAGATCTGACTTGGCCACAATCTGGAAAATCAAACGCTGTAAACATTTTGTCATCAACACGACGCATTCTTTCCTGATAAATCATTCGTCTCCATGTAGGTTCGCCAAAGTTATTAACAACTTCCCACTGCGAATATGTCTTTTTAATATTATGAATTCTATAGCTTCTCCCTCCTAACTTTTTGTCAATTTTATCTGAGGCAATAAGAATTGAGTCACGAATNACCTCCGCCTCAACTCTTCGAGGTGGATATCTCCATAGAAAAGTGGATGATTCATCCTTAAAAGTGTTAACTTCATTAGGAGCACTTGAACGTTGAAATGCCTCGGATGTGGCCATCAACCTAATTAAGTCCTTAATAGACCATGGTCTAATATCAGTATCAACAGGGTTAACAAATTCAGAAGCTANCCAATCAAGTANCTCAGGATGTGATGGCTTGGCTCCAGCGTTCCCAAAATCACTGGTGGTAGAAACAATTCCTTTTCCAAATAAATGACTCCAGACCCGATTAACTATAACCCTTGAAGTAAGTGGATGATCAGGCGAAACCAACCAATCTGCAAAGGCTTTTCGTCTTATGTTTTCAGGTGAGCTTGAATCAAGACCAAGGTCACCATTGAGAATGTTAAAGCCTGCTGGAACTACAACGTCCTTGGGNTTTTCTGGACTACCTCTGTGAAGAACTCTAGTTATAGGGGGAGTAATAAAACGTCCTACAAAACTGTGCTGAGGGCCTTCACTTTTAATTTGATCAATATATTTATAAAGTGACTTTGATGCATTGAACAAATTAGAATCTTTATTGGTTTTTTGTTTAATCTTTTTTGAAGAAGTAAGTTCTATCCAAGAACCATCTAAAAGAACAGAAACCTTAAAGGTGGGAAATTTCTTATTTGGTGTATTCTCCAAGTAGTCAGTTTCAAAATAACTTTCCCTATTTTTACTGAATCGTATTTTATTAACTCTGACTGTTTTATTGAATCGGAATTCAAGCCAAGGCTTATCTTCAGACTTATCACTTTTTGAACGCCAGTTCTGAGTACCGTAGTTTCCATCGTTAACCTTATACAATTCTCCCCGAGGAACAGCCATAGCTGGATCGGAATTAACTGTTGTTCCACTTGAGGNNAGGGCAACATTGATCTCATTATCTGGTCCATAAATTTCAAGTTCGTCAATAGATACAGCTGACCAATCAAAATCTATTTTCAAACCATCAACATTCGATGTGGGGAAATACATATCTGTAAAGCCTCCCCAATTTTCTTCCCATGAACCAATTCCATTTTTAAGTATATTTCTTTGTTTCTCGATATTNAGTGATATTGCATCAGCTTTTATTTTTCTTGGGTTTTTGTGGTCGTATTCCGGNNAACGCCCTCCAAACTCAACTCCCTGAAAAACAGCAGACATNGAGTAATAATCTGTAATAGAAATAGGGTCAAATTTATGATTGTGACACCTGGCACAGCTTACCGTNACACCCATAATAGATGCTCCTACAGTTTGCATGATTTCATCCATCCTATCAGATCTAGCTTGCCTAATTGCAGATGGCTCTTGGCCAATTGTAGCAGCTGGCACATGAGGTCCGGATACTAAGAATCCAGTCGCATCGCCTGATCCAAGTTGATCACCAACTAACTGTTCTCGAATGAATCGATTGTATGGTAAATCATTATTAAAAGATCTAATAACGTAATCTCTATAAACCCATGCATTTTTTCTATATAAGTTTGATTCTGAGCCATTAGTTTCCGCCCATCTAATTACGTCTAACCAATGCTGAGCCCACCTTTCTCCAAAGTGAGGTGAGCTAAGCAGAGAATTCACAAGTGATTTAAATGCAGCCTCTTCATCGATCAAATAATCCCCTACAAATTTTTCTATAGTTTTTGAATCGGGTATTAATCCTGTAAAAATAATATATGTTCGTTTAATTAGAGATCGCGGATCAGCTGGAGGGTTGATAATTAAATTTTTCTCTAGAATTTCGGATGATATGAAAGCATCAATTGGGTGTGAACTTAATTCAGGTTTTTTCTTAAATGGAACCTTAGGTTTAGAAACAGGCTTGAATGACCAGAGCATTATATCCTCTTGTGATTTTTCCTGCATTTGTCCTGGCCAGTAAGCTCCAGAATTAACCCATTGCATGATCTTATTTATTTCGCCCTCTAACAATTTTTCACCCTTAGGTGGCATAGCCATATCTTCATCCTTATGTGTAACTACATCCATCAGAAAACTACCTTCCCAATCTCCAGGTTTAATTGCTGGCAAACCAGAATCACCACCTTCAATTAGAGAATTACGCAAATCGACCCGGAGATCTGATTTTTGTTTATCTGGACCATGACACTGAAGACAATTTTGTTCAAAAATTGGTAATATATCTTTAAAATAATCTACTTTGTCGTTTGATAATGCTTTTTGAGTTGGAAGAACTAAAAGCAGTATATAAAGGATAAGGTGTGAGGATTTTGAAAGGCTATAGTTAGAATTGAGATTAGACCATAATTCAAACAAAATACTATTTAATATTTTAAGACCGATGACAGAGGGAAACACTAAATAAATGTATTTTTCCTCATTCAAAAGTCAAAGAATTCAAGTATTTCATCATTTAAGTAAATTGATGCAAAGTTAAAAACAATCCAGCATTAGCAGGAATATTAGAAATCTGTGAATATTTTTTATGCACAAATCACAGATTCTCTATGGAACACAAACAGGCAATTCTCAGGAAGTCGCTGAAAAATTAAAAGATGATATAGAAAATGTTGGTTTTGAAGTTCATTGCGCAGATATGTTCGATTCAGATCCCGATGATATTGATCAATATACGAATATCTATTTCATAGTTAGCACCTGGGGCGAAGGTGAACCTCCTGACGACTCTGTAGATTATTTTACAAAACTCAAAGAGTTACCAGATAAGAAACTAGAAGGAAAAAACTTTGCAGTTTGTGGACTTGGTGATTCTGCATACGACATCTTTAATGGATTTGCTAAAGATGTGGAAACTGAAATGATTCGTCTTGGGTGCAACGCAATTACAGAAAGAGTTGATTGTGATATAGATTTTGAGGAATTATCAGACCCTTGGATTGAAAAAATTATAGTCCACGAAAAAAACGTTAGATAGTCCTAACAAGCCTATTAAATTCTCATTTTCTCTTACAGTATCTTATCTGTATCTCCGACAAATTTAATGCGGTTAGAATAAGAATTAACTGAATTAACAATCGAACAATATGACCATTACTAGTTAATTTAGTCCCACTAAATGGTATGTCGTTTATCCACATATTCATATTTGCTAGATAAACAATAGTAAAAAAGAAGACAAGAACTCTTGATGTTATTCTTCTCGATTTATTTACAATTAGACCTAACCCTAGCAGCATCTCGATAGCTCCGCTAAATAATGTCCAAAATCTTGGGGAACCTAAATAGCTTGGTACAATTTCATCATAAATCTCAGGGTTAGTAAAATGATGATACCCAATTCGTAAGAGTGCAGCCCCTAAGGTTAGCCCAACAATAAATCTAAATATCTTCACAATGACTACTTTGTATAATTGAAAGATGTGGCTCGGGACAGAATCGAACTGTCGACACAAGGATTTTCAGTCCTCTGCTCTACCAACTGAGCTACCGAGCCATTGGGATTAAAATCCCTAAGCTGGAGGATGTTTAACCTAATAGTAATGGCACATTGATACAAGTGAGAAATCACTATAATTTGTTTACAAAGCCGACTTGTAAAGAGCTAAGAAATCGTCTGCGATAACGCTACGAGGATTGAAATTTCCTGTCCATTGTGTTGCCGCCGCATCAGACAAGCCTGATAAATCATTATCGGAAATACCATATTCCCTTAAACTAACTTTAATTTTGGCTATATTTAATAGTTCTAATACACGTTCAGACAGGCATTGATCAATCAATGAACCATAAACACGAGCAACCTCATTATCTAAGGAATTGTATTTAATAACATGCGGTAACATTAACCCGACAGCTACACCGTGAGGGATAGAAAATTTTGCTGTAAGTGGGTTAGCTGCAGCATGAGCAGCTCCAAGCATACTGCATTCTATTGCAGTGCCTGCATACGCAGCGCCAAGGAGCATGTCCGATCTAGCATTAATATTTTCTGGATCTTTTATCACATTTTCAAAGGATCGGTTTATGAGTTTGAATGCTAGCCTTGAGTATTGTTCACTGACATCAGTTTTAGTTTTTGTAACTAAAGATTCAATTGAATGAGATATTGCATCTATTCCTGTTTGAGCAGTAATCTTCAATGGTTGAGTTGTAGTGAGCAAAGGATCTAAAAAAGCAATTTTCGCAGCCGCTCTCTTGTCTCCGCATGCCATCTTTTCATGAGTATGATTATCAGAAATAATTGCAAAGCTTTGACACTCACTACCTGTTCCAGCTGTTGTTGGGACAGCAAAGAATGGGAGCATGTCATTAGAAGCCTTATCGATTCCACGATAGTCCTTCATCTCTCCTCCATTAGTTATGATAAAGTTTGCTCCCTTTGCCGTGTCTAGGCTAGAACCACCACCTAAACCTAATATCAAATCAACAGAATTTGATTTTGCGAAAATCGCGCAATCATTTACATCAGATGAAGTGGGATTTTCTGTAACTTCTGAATAAACAACACATTCAATGTTAGCTAAGCGCATTGATTCCAAAACTACATCCAAATGACCTGCAATAAGGATTCCTGAATCAGTTACAATTAATGCTTTAGTTGCGTTAAAATCTTTTGCCTTTTCACCTATGATCCGAACGCAATTTGGACCAAATATTACATCAGTCGGACTTAGGTGAGCGAAGTTTATGATATCCTTGGAAAAATCAAGGTCATTACATACATCATAAACATCGACATTGGTCATTACGCGACTTGTATTGATCTTCTTCTATAAAGAAACTCAAACAAATTTCCTTCGTGGGGTTGATCCCATTCAATATGATTTGTGGGCATTGCTCCCACATTTAGCCTTTCAATATGATCAGCAGAAACCAACTCGTTTAACCATTTTTGATCTTTACTGATAGCAGCAACAGCTAAAGATTTACCAATGGAATTTACCATCTCATCTTGAGGCATTTGTATAACGCTGGCATAAGGAAAAAGAAACTCCGTATTTCCTATTGAATGATTAATTGAGTCACATCGCACAATCGTTGGAAGCATATAATGCATTCCATCTCTTTGTACGTAGCGTTCAGTTCCACCTCTTTTATCAAGACTAATGTCTTTTGCCCCACCCTCCTCTAAACCATCTTCGATGGTTCCGTTTATCCATTCAGCCATTTTAGGATTAGCGAAGCCCGACAATGTTGCTTGTGGATCGTCCTGGGCACGAGCACTCATAGGAACTAGAGAATCAGCTAATGCACTGGCAATTTCATCAGCATACTTTGGAACAACAATGCAACTTGCGTTGATACATGAACGACCTGAATTCGCCGAAATACTGCTAACAATCAGATCAAGATGGTCTTTCCAATTTTCAATCTCATCATCACCAATAAGAATTTTGGAGCGTCCCGCACCATGAACTTCGACACTAGAATCGTTTTCATATTGTCTAACTGTATCGTCTCCACCGAACAGCATAACTCTTTTACAATTACGAATAATCGCAGAAGAACCATCGTGGTTTGCGGGATAAAAACTGAAAGCCTCTGCGGGAGCACCCGCTTTGATGAATGCTTGGATAATTCGCCATGGGGTCCAAGGCTCTTCTCTACCTGGTTTTAATATAACAGGAGTCTTCATTGCTATAGAAGGGATCCATAATGCATTAACTGCAGGGCTGTTGGATGGAAGTATTACCCCCAGGGCATTAGTTGTGGGGACAAAGGCTACCTTGACTTCATGTTGGTCTATGTATCCGTGATCAAGAACTTCAGGTGACAGACCTCTAGAAAGACCTTTGAATATTGTTGGGACCTGACTAAAAACGCCATGGAGTCTTTTCATATTCATTCTTATTAACGAATGAGGGAGGCCACTTGTTGCAGCAAGCGTTAAAAGATAATCCTCTGGGCTCTGGAGTTGTCCGCTAGAGCCAACAGGTAAATCATCATTTAAGAAAATATCGCCTGCTTCTAAAGTTATATCTAAAAGCTCTTGAGTGGTAAACTTTGCCAAAGCTTTTCTAGATTCTTCAAGATCGAGTAAATCTCTTTTGATAAGACCAGAATTTGACATTGTTACCTGAGCAACGGCATCTCCCCCTGTAACTGGATTAACATCTTGAACATCAAGGCTCGAATAAACCTTGCCACCTCTCAATAATGGTACTACTGGAATCATTTTAGTATACCCCTTCTACAACCTTTTTAGTCATTGCTCCAAATGGCCTAACATCGCCAACACCATCCCATGGGTAGTCATCAGTAGGCTCTCTCCTAATTGCTTCATCTCTCTCTAAAAAACGCGGCATGAAAAACTCTTTTGTTAAAGTGGTTAGTTCTACTCTACCAAATTCACCATATGGCATTGTTTTAGCAGTTTCGTTTGGATCCACGACACGTAAAACGGCGCGAGGTTGTGGAGCATAATAAGTTACACTGTAAGAATCATCTAAGGGACGACTAACGGCTAGTCCCATTAGAGTGTTTCCATAGGTTGGAACAAGATGAGTTTTACCTTCTAATACTTCTTCAACCCAAAATCTAACGGATTGAGGAGTCATTGTAGTTCCTCCACAAAAAACACCCTTCACACCTGATCCTGGAATTGAAATTCTCTCACCTATAGATTCCAGCAACTTCGGAGTTGTGAACATACACCCAATGTCTCTGTGTTTTATAATCTCTACAGCTTGATCAATTACGTGTTTTTGATATCTCTCCACTTCATCAATTTGATTTCTAATGATCAGTTTTTTCACCCATCGAGGGTCTAGATCTACATGATAACAACTACCACCACGATGCTGGGCCAAATGCTCTACTGCAAGCCTAAGCCTTCTTGGACCTGTAGGGCCTACCATTATCCAATTGGATCCCTTGGGGAAAAATTCATCGGAAAGCGTGTTAGAAAACATTTCATAGTCATGCTTATAATCATCCCATCCAACACGTTGTTTTGGTAATCCCGTTGTTCCACCTGTTTCGAATACATTGAACGGTCTTCCCTTCATCCCTAAAGGTACAAATCTCTCATTTTTTTCATCTCTTAACCACTCATCTTGAAAATGATCAAATTTGTGGATATCTTCAAAACTCAGCACCT
>PAHQ01000072.1 GCA_002705125.1 Verrucomicrobiales bacterium
AAGTGCTTGCGAAGTTTGTTAGTTCTCTCACCAAAGTTATTCCTGGGCTCAGTTCGGACTCTGCTCACTTAAAGGTAATGTTCATGGCAGGAGCGTTAGCCCATTCATTGTTTCATTACGAAAATTTTTTATTGGTTTCACATGGTTCTTTTGATCCGTCATCTTCAAATCTTTTGAAGTCAGAATTGGTATCTTTTTTATCTGCAGGGATGAGCTCAAATTAGTATCATGAAAAATTCTAAAAGTTTTTCTCTTAGTACATTATATAAAGGTGTTAATTATCTTTTGGGTATTATTATACTGATATTTCTCTCTGGATGTGCTGCTAATTCTCCAAAAAAAATACTTGAAATACCTGGGGTTTCTACACCTTCTGCATACTATTCTAAATTGGATGAGGTTCCCTCGAATGAGAATTGGATAAAAGAAATTTCAAAGGATAAAAATTTAGGAAACATTATTAGCGCGGTACTGGAAAATAATACGGATTTACAAAAAGCGGCAAACAACGTAAAGAGAGCAGCATCTCGAGCAAAAATTACGGCATCCAATCGTTATCCAAAATTCGCTGCAGGAGTTGGCGGTCAAAGAAATCAGCAGGCTTTTTTAGGATTACCTTTTGGTGACGCAGATCCACAACTTTCAAGGTCATTATTCAATGCTTACGGACTTTCTTTGGATATGAATTGGGAAATTGATTTGTGGGGTCGAATTAAAGCAGGTCAAGAAGCAAATATTGCTGAATATGAGGCAACTTTTGAGGAACTTCAGAGTTTTAGATCATCCCTTGCTGGTCAAACGGCCAAAATATGGTTTGGAATACTTGGTGCTGAGCAACAGGTGGCTCTGGCTAGTTCAAGTTTAGAAAGTTTTAAGGAGACTAGTCAGTTAATTCAGGATGCCTATGAATCTGGTAATGGTAGAGCATCTCAAGTTTATTTAGCCTCATCTGACGTAAAAGTTGCTTCCGCGTTACTTTCAGAGAGAAAAGCTCAATCCCGCGCGGCAGCAAGACAATTAGAAATTCTTATGGGTAGTTATTCTAAGAGTAATATTAAAATTTCAGGTGTTCTTCCGTTGTTACCTGCACCTCCACCTCCAGGGATACCATCAGATTTATTATTTCGCCGATCTGATCTCAGAGCAGCAGAAAGAAAATTGGCTGCATCCAATCGACGAATCAAAGAGGCAAGGCTAGCATTGTTGCCCCAAATATCTTTGACTAGTGGCGCTGGAACAGCGACCGAATCACTCAAGTACATTGCTGATACAACTGCAGGAATATGGAATATAGCAGGTCAGACGGGTGCTCCTATTTTTCGTGGTGGTGAAGTTTTAGCAAACCTAAAAATTAGAAAAGTAAATCAATCTGATGCGGAGCTAGATTATCAAAATGCTTTTCTTAAAGCGCTCAAAGATGTTGAGACATGTCTCGATAATGAGGTAGTACTAAAGAGTAGATGGGATGCTATGAACAATGCAAAGGTCAATCTAATAAAATCTTACGAAAGAGCGTTAGCAGAATATAAAAACGGCATTGGAACCTCAATGAATTTACTTTTAACCCAAAGGCAGATGCTAAGTGTAAGTTCTCAGGTGTTAGAGCTTGAGAGGCTTCGTCTAGATAATCGTATTAATTTACATTTAAGTTTAGGAGGAACTTTAAAAATAAAATAATGAAAAAATGGGCCCAGATTGCTTCAGTTTTGGTAGTAGGATTGATAGGCTTACTGGTTTTTTATAGTCTTATAGTAACTAAACCAGTTGCAGAAACAGTCCGAGGAGAGGTAGTTCTGAGCACTGTCAAAGTGTGGATAGCTGAACCGTCTGAACACCAGGTTATTATTGAAACTCAGGGTATTGTCGAGCCGGTTCATAATACTGATTTATCGTCCGAAGTTGGGGGTAGAGTAAAATTTTTATCCACTGGCTTTGAGGTCGGACAAAGATTTAAAGAGGGTCAAGTCATATTGGAAATAGACAGTTCTGACTATGAGGCGATTCAAGCTAAAGCCAATTCTGACCTTGCAGAAGCAAAGCTCTCTCTTATCAAAGAGAGAGCACTATCTGAGCAGGCTCTTAGAGATTGGGAAGCTTTAGGAAAAGGAAAAGACCCAAATGATCTTGTATTGAGAAAGCCTCAATTAGAAACTGCATTGGCGCGAGTCATTGCAGCCAAAGCTGGTCTTGAGAAATCAGAAAGAGATTTAGAAAGAACAAAAATTCGTAGTCCATACGAGTCTAAAATTAAAAAGACGAATGTCGAATTAGGATCTCTCTTAATCCCTGGAACAATCATTGGCTCAATATATAGTGCAGATAAGTATGAGATTCGACTTCCTATTTCTATAAGTGATTATGATTTTGTGGAATTCGATTTTTCATCAGAAGTCAATTTCCATACCGAAATAGCAGGCGCTCAGTACAAATGGAAAGGGCAATTGTTAAGAACGGAATCACAAGTGGATCGTTCGAGCCAGTCAATATTTTTAGTTGCCAGCATAGAGAATTCAAAGTTGAAAAATAAATTTCTAGTTCCAGGTATTTATTTAAAAGCAGAAGTTTTCGGAAAGAGGATCAAGGACACATATTCTATTCCAAGAGGCGCTATCATAGGGAAAAATAAAATAATAATCGCCCTTGAAGATGATACCATTTCCTTCAAGGAAGTTGCTATTATCAGATCTAGCCGAGATAGAGTTATTATTGGCGAGGGGATTTTGAGAGGGGAGCGTATTGTTACGACTCCAATTCCAAACGCTATTGAAGGGATGAAAGTGAATATTTATGACGAATCAGTTTTATCAGATTAATGGGTTCAAGGATCTGAATTAATGCGTAATTTAATTAAATGGTTTTCTCGTAACAATGTTGCGGCCAATTTTTTGATGGTCTTAATATTAGTGGCTGGTATTTCTACGTGGTTAAAACTTAAGAAAGAAATTTTTCCAGAAACATCAACGAGTGTTGTCGCTGTTAGTGTTCCTTATCCTGGAGCAACTCCTGAAGAAGTTGAAAAAGGGGTTTGTATTCCTATTGAAGAAGCAATAAGAGACCTTCAGGGAGTAGATGTAATGAGATCTACGGCAGCTAATTCATATGGGGTCGTTTATGTTGAAGTTTTGAGTGAATTTGATGTCAGAGATGTGCTCGATGATATGAAGACACGAGTAGACGCCATCGACAATTTTGCTGAAAATATTGAGTCTCCAGTTTATGAGGAGGTTCTTATAAAAAATCAGGTTCTTACCATTGCCATTTCTGCTCAAACAGATGAGCTCACTCTTCGTGGTTATGCTGATAGAATTCGAGACGGCATGTTATCGTATGTGCCCCCAAAACCTAAAAGTTGGTTGGATGGTTTTTTATCATCTTTTGGAGGAGTTGGAGGAGTGAGCCAGGTTGAGCTTTCTGGAATTCGTCCTTATGAGATATCAATTGAACTTTCAGAGGATGCGATGAATGCATACAATGTTTCATTTGATGACGTCACCAATGCAGTTAGAGCTTCATCTATTGATCTTCCGGGTGGAGCCGTGCGGACTGAGGCCGGAGAAATATTAATAAAGACTGAGTCTAAGCGATATAATGCCGAGCAATTTGATAAAATTTCTGTAATTTCTCGTGGAGATGGAACTATTGTTCCTTTATCCCGAATAGCCAACGTAATTGATGGCTTTGAAGATATTGATCTTATAAGCCGTTTTAATGGAAAAAAAACTGCTACTTTACAGATCTTTAGAGTTGGAGATGAAGATACCCTTAAGGTCGCAGAAGCAGCGAGAGATTATATTCAAATTGTTAAGAATGAGCTCCCTTCGGATGTATCAGTTGAAATCTGGAATGATAATTCTCGTTTTCTAGAGGGCAGGCTCAATCTATTAAAAAAGAACGCAATTTGGGGATTAATTTTAGTTTTAATTATACTTTCATTATTTCTTCGACCTAGCCTAGCTGCCCTTGTAACAATCGGTATTCCGATATCATTTACAGGAGCAATTTGGATGATGCCGGCGACTGATATCTCCATCAACATGATATCCCTTTTTGCTTTCATTCTTGTGCTGGGAATCGTTGTGGATGACGCCATTGTTGTTGGTGAAAATGTTTACAGAAGAATGCGTTTAGGGGAGGATCCTAAGCTTGCTTCGTGGAGGGGTACTCATGAGGTTGGCGTAGTGGTTATTTTTGGGGTGTTAACGACGGTCGCTGCATTCACTCCCATGTTGGGTATTAGTGGTGTGAGTGGTAAGATATGGAGAAATATACCTTGGATAGTCATTCCAACTTTATTATTTTCTTTAATACAGTCGAAGTTAATTCTTCCCTCACACCTTGCTTTATTGAAACCATTTAGACCCGATCAAGAGAGAAATTTATTCTCGAGAATTCAGTCAAAAATATCCCGAGGTATGGAAAGGTTTGTTGAAAAATTTTACAGACCTACTTTAAAATTAGCTCTTCAGGGAAGATACATAGTCGTCACTATTTTCATTTCTTTATTCCTTATATCTGTAGGTTTAATTGTTGGTGAAAGAATAAAGTGGGAATTCTTTCCAGAAGTAGAGGCTGAAATAATTTCTACCAAAATAAAAATGGTTGAAGGGGTAGCCTTTGAGAGTACATCTGATGCTGTCTCTAGAGTAGAAGAGGCTGCAAACAAATTAAATCAACAATATCAAAAGGAATTTGGGCAGCCTCTAATCTTGAATATGTTGGCTACTGTGGGTTCTCAGCCATTTAAAACTGGATTTTCTCCTATTACACCAAAGGGAGATAATCTGGGTGAGGTAGCAATTGAACTCTTGCCAGCTTCTGAGAGAACTGTAACAGCAAGGCAGCTTGCAGCTAAATGGCGTAAAATTACTGGGGGCATACCTGGTGCCTCAGAAATTTCTTTCCAAAGCCAATCAGCAGGATCGGGTAACGCCATTGATCTTGAATTATCAGGTAATGACGATGAAGAATTATTAAAAGCTACAGAATTGGTGAAGAGGGAACTAAATAATATTGAAGGAGTAATTGATATTAGTGATTCTAATGTTTTGGGTAAAAGACAAGTTTCCCTGAAATCTTTACTGCCTGAAGGAGAATCCACTGGACTCAAATTATCAGATGTTGGTATTCAAATGAGGCAAGCGTTTTATGGTGAGGAGGTGCAACGTTTACAGAGAGGAAGAGATGAGGTCAAGGTCATGGTCCGTTACCCGAAGGAGAACCGGATCTCTATTGACGATGTCGAGAAAATGAAAATTAGATCTGCGAGAGGCGATAAGGTGCCTCTTTCAGCATTAGTTGAACTAGAAGAGGGCCGTAGTAAATCAGCCATAAGGCGGACTGAGCGCCTTCGTGCGATAAGGATTGCAGCCGACATTGACAGAGGAAACCCCAAGGCTAATGCGAATCAAGCTAGAAGAACTTTAGAACAAACAGTTCTTTCTAAATTCAATGAGATGTTTCCAGGAGTAAGGTATGAATTTTATGGAGAACAAAAAGATCAAGCTCAAAGTATGGAGGAACTCAAGTCGAGCTCTGTTTTTGCGTTGTTGGCAGTTTTTGTGTTAATGGCTATTCCTTTAGGTTCATATATTCAACCTGCTATAGTTATGAGCGTTATTCCATTTGGAATTGTGGGTGCGATTCTTGGTCATATTTTGATGGGTGCCAATATTAGTATCATGTCGATGTGCGGAATTGTTGCGCTTTCAGGTGTTGTTGTTAATGATAGTCTTGTGTTAGTTGATTATGTTAATAGGCATAGGATTAAAGGGAGTTCTGTGATCGAAGCGGCTTGGGAAGCCGGAGCTGTGAGGTTTAGGCCAATAGTACTGACATCTCTTACCACTTTTGCTGGTTTAAGTCCGATGTTATTTGAGACTGATTTACAGGCTAAATTTTTGATTCCTATGGCCATATCTTTGGGATTTGGTATTTTGTTTGCTACCGCAATTACTTTATTTCTTGTTCCATGTGTTTATCTCTTACTTGAAGATATTAAATCACTATTTTTTAGGCGTGATACCCTTGAAAGATGGGAGAATAAATTGCGTAGTGAAGGTGCTGAAAGGCTAGCCAGTTATGAAGATAATTAGCCTTTGTTTATGATTTTATTTGCTCAACCTGTAATAAAATACAAAATTAATTAAAATAATAAAAATTTAGGGAATTTTTCCAACCAGTTTCGTTATATTAATATCATGCTTAACTACAAAATTTTTCAAAAAGTTATTCTCACTTTTTGGATGTCAGTTTCATTATTGTTTTTTGGCGTGCATTCGCTATCGCTCGTTAATGCTAAAAATTTAATGCCAGAATTTTTATCTGCTAGCCAATTGGTTCCACTCGAAAAATATAAAGAATCAATAGATGCAAATAAAGAGCAGCATGTTGGATATATTTCGAAATTAAATGAGAAATATTCTGATGCACTTGGAGTGGCAAAGGCTCGAATGGAGAAGATCGGGGCGGTTCGAGCTACCAAAGCTCTAGAAGGTGAAATTCTAAGGATTAAAGCAAATGATACCAGGCGGTCCAAAGAAATAGAAGGGGCGCCAGATTATGTTAAGAAAATGCGTGCGCAGTACGATGAATTTATTAAAAGGGTAAACAATCTTAAAAGAAGTAGAGATGGAGAGGCGTTGTATCTAGCTGATAGAGGCCTTGCTGAGATTCAATTAACGCTTACTAAATCTAATGAAATTGATACGGCATTGAAGCTAAGACAATATAGGGAAGAATTTAAGCGCCCTCCAGAGCCCAAGAAACCAAAGCCCCTCGTAGTTGTAGATGAGGACGATAATGATTCAGAAATTGATAGTGAACCAATAGATCCTTCTGATCCTCCTTTTAACTCTGATATTGATGATTCTGATAACTCGGAACCAGTTCTTTATGGTTATGGCGATGATGCAGTCAGACCAATGACCTCAGAAGAGATGGAAAAATATAAGGCTGATCTTGGTCCCCCGCCACAACGCTCTGGCAAGGGTTACTCTGCTCTGGTTTCAAGTATACAAAGAAAGGAAGTGAACGAAATAACACTCGGGAAGATAAAGCTATGGGGGCCGGCGAGACCTCGGATGTGGAAAGGTAAACCTTACTGGACTGCCACTGTAACCTATCCAACAACGAGTTTGTTTGGTACTTTTGACACTGAAGGAATGGCGATAATTTCAGGATCAAGGGTGCTAGAGTGGAGATATACTGGTTCTGGTGAAGAAATCCCTTAACATTCGATTGATTTAATTTTAATTAAAGTATTGTACATGATGTCAGAAGAAAAAATTGAGATAACTGCATACCTTAAAACACATTGTGGCTGGAGTGAAGGTGTTAGAGCAATAATGAGGAAGCACAATCTTGAATATGAAGAGAAAGATATTATTGCTAATCCTGCCTTCCGTTGGGAAATGGAACAAAAAAGTGGTCAGCCTCTCTCTCCATGTGTCGTTGTTAATGATGTTATGCTACCAGACGTTAGCGGAGATGAGGTCGAAGCCTATATGNTAGATAAATCTCTAATTTCACCAAATGATAATTCGGCAGATGCTCCGACTGATTCCGCGTGTACAGATGAGCAGCACGCCGCTATGGACCGTGCTGCTGGAAAAATCAACTTCTTAGATTGATAGTAAATAATATNTAGAGTTTTATATCAAAACAATCACTAGGTTTTACGGACTTTACAAATCCTACCAATAAAGAAACCACCTTCTCTACATCCTTTAAGTCCACCACCTCAACAACTGAGTGCATGTATCGAAGTGGTAGTGAAACTAACGCGCTTGGAATTCCTTTTCCTGTATATGAAATATTATCAGTATCAGTCCCGCTATATCTTGAGCTTGATTCATGTTGGATAGGTATTTTAATTTGTTCAGCGACATTCAGGATTCTTTTTATAACGTTAGGGTGATTGCAAGTTCCGTGCGTTACTGAAGGGCCCTCACCCATTTTTATTTCTCCGTGGATGGAATGGTCGATCCCAGGAGTATCAGTTGCATGGGTTACATCAAGACAAATAGCTACATCAGGCATTAGTCTCCTAGTTATCATCGTTGCACCATGGCCTCCTATCTCTTCTTGAACAGAGTTCACGCAATGAACAGTGGATGAACATTTCGTTTTCATTTTAGAGAGTTCATTCATAACCCTAGCAATAATAAATCCTCCGATGCGGTTATCTAGTGCTCTACTCACGATTTTGCCTTTAGTGAATTCCTCTGGCTCATCTGCGTAGACTGCAGGGTGTCCTACTCTTAGCCCAAGCTTTTCGACTTCTTTCGCAGAACTTGCTCCCACGTCAACGTAAAGGTCATGAATTTTGGGGGCTCTTTCATTACCAAGTGAATCTTTACGAAGATGAATGGCCGTATTTCCAATAATACCTTTGACATGCCCTTTGTCTCCCAGGATGTGGATACGTCTTCCTCTTCCTGTTGCGGCATCTGACCCACCTACTCGGTCTATTCTTAGAAAGCCGTCCTTACTAATATGTTTAACTATGTAGCCGATTTCATCGGCATGTGCTTCTAGCATAATTATAGGAGATTTTGTGGATTTCCCTTTTATTGTTGCCCAAGCGGTTCCATAGGAATCATTATTAACGCTTTGAGCGTATTTTTTCATATGCTTTACCCAGACCTTTTGTCCTTCTGTTTCAAAACCGGTAGGACTAGGCGCTGAGAGGAGCTCAAAGAGAAATTTTTTTTCGCTTTTATTCATTTTGTATTATTTTAAAAGATTCTATGTGGAGGTAAAAAAGTATGTTTTTAATGTTTGTTCAAATATAACACTTCTTTGTCTGATTTAATTAAATATATAGATCAACATTCAACTAAGACTATAATGAATACTCTCTGCCAATCTGTATGGAAAGAAAAGATTGCAGTCCATGAAAAAAAGATTTCACCTTTTGTGAATGATTTTAGATCTCGACGCGCAAGAGGCCAAGCTCACCCTGTAGTTGATTTTCTATTTACTTATTATAGCTACCGTCCGGGACAGCTTCTGAAATGGAGTCCTGGTATTAATTTAGCCTTAGAAGTCGAAATTGAAAAACCTCCTCTAGATAAGCATTTTAAAATTGCTGATAAAATATGTTTTTTAGATCTTTCCACCATGACAAACAGGCAAAAAAAAGAACTAGTATGGATTCATGATTTGATGGAATCCACATCACGTCGTCCTGGTATCTTTAAGTGTTATGGGCTCCACGAGTGGGCGATGGTTTATAGTGTTCCATTATCAAAAATTAGGCATGAGAAATATCCTCTTAGAATGAGCCCTGAAAAAATCAAAACTTTTTTAGATAGCCAAAAGTTGTGTTGCAGTCACTATGATGCATTCCGTTTTTTCTCTCCTGAAGCAAAACCAAAAAACATTACTCATCTTAGTATAGAGACTAGAGAAAAATATGAACAACCTGCCTGCCTTCATACCAATATGGATCTTTATAAGTGGGCGTATAAGTTAAGTCCATGGTTGTCTTCTGAGATTATAGCAGATGCTTTTTTGCTTGCTGCAGAAATTCGAGAACTAGACATGAGAGCCAGTCCATACGATTTGAAACCTCTTGGATATGCTCCTGTAAAAATAGAAACTGATCAAGGTAAAGAAGAGTATGAAAGTCTTCAAAGAGGATTCTCATTAAAAGCCGATTCGATTAGGAAAAGAATTTTCTCAGAGACCAAAAAGATAATTGGCTTACTTTGAGGAGAATCTTAGAAAGTTTATATTTCAAGGTTTGGATTTACGTCGCTCTCCAAAGAGCTAAATTGCTTTCTAATAAATCTTTCTGATGCGGCCCTAGCAATCATAGCTGCATTATCCGTACTATAATTTTTATCAACGACAAACAATTCTACCCCTCCTTCAGAGGCTTTTTTCTTAATTAAATCTCTAAGAGAGCCATTGCATGCAACTCCTCCGCTGAGGGCAATTCTAGGTAAGTTATATAATTTGGCAGCATTCAAAGCTTTCGTTACTAAAATTTCAATAACTGCTTCTTGAAACGATGCGCATAGGTCTGATATAGTTTGTTTATCAGGTACACCTATTTCTTTTAATTTATAGAGTACAGAAGTTTTTATTCCACTGAAACTAAAGTTGAGGTCGCCGCTGTTAAGCATGCTTCTTGGAAAATTGAAGCGCTTAGAGTCACCTTTAAGTGCAGCTTTTTCAACTTCTGGTCCTCCTGGATATGATAGCCCAAGCATTTTACCAACCTTATCAAAGGCTTCACCAGCTGCATCATCAAGAGAATTTCCGACGACTTTGTAATCATCAAATTGTTTTACTTTAACTAGAAGTGTATGCCCGCCACTAACAATCAATCCAATGTGAGGTTTAATTTCAATATCTAGGAAAGGAGAGCACAAATGTCCTTCCATGTGATTGATGGCGATGAAAGGTTTTTGACTTGAAAGTGAAAGCGCCTTAGCTGCAGTATTTCCAATTAATAAGGAGCTGGATAGACCGGGTCCTGAAGTTGCAGCAAAAGCTTCAATTTTATCAAAGGTGACNTTTGCAGATACTAGTGCTTTTTCAACGGTAGGTCTTAATAAAACTAAATGATTTCTTGAAGCAAGTTCAGGAACAACGCCNCCGTAAGGTTCATGTTCTTTCGCTTGAGAGGAGACTATGCTTGATAGTAGGTTTGAAGGTGGAGATAAAACTGCAGCCGCAGTCTCATCGCAGGAACTTTCAAGNGCTAATATCATTAGGAATACTTTTAATAGTAAAATTAACGAATTTCTATCTTTAGCCGTGCAAAATTCTGCTTTACAGAATCAATGTCTATAGANTTTGATTTCCAAGAGATACTACTTTTCTGCTGAGACNATAAAGAATCAGATAAGAATTTTCCATCATACCAAACCTTCATGTCTGAAGAAAATTGAATAGATATGATTGCGTCATCAGCCACTATATTTCGAGTGATAGTACATAAGAGAGATTTAGTGTTATTTTCAAGGTTATCAATAATACTATATTGAATTACATTATCAGTATTATTATTGCCTAAGGCATAATTGATTAGATCTCCACCGTTGAAAGNAGTGGTGTCTGATGATCCTGGGTTTCCATTATCATCTGCACTAGGTCTCC
>PAHQ01000073.1 GCA_002705125.1 Verrucomicrobiales bacterium
TCATATATTTACCTCTCATCCCCTTTTCATCAAATTTCATAACGTGGATGAAACCCCTTAAATTACAGAACAAAAACAATCTACTAACACTGCAATAATAAGGCTTTCAAGACTGGTGCATTCAACCGGACTCTGCCACCCCTCCAGATGACGTAATGTCTATCAAATAGACATATGCACCATTATTAAGGCACTCTCAAACCAAAAATAAAATTTCTGAATTCTTAAGAATTATAAAATAACCTATGAAATNAAGCGTTATTCAGAACCTACTATTTTTTNACACATTTAAATGACTANAATTANTANGAACTTCCTAATTTGAAAATACTNTTTCAGTTCGAAAGCTTCTCTTCGAAACATACTTCTGGACATTTTCCCGCCTCATCTTTTCAACGTCGTTCTTCAGTTCATTAAAATTCCTNACAACAATATTGCCCCCCAATCCTTAACCTTAAAATTTACACAAAGAGGGCAAGCTTCTAAAATTTTACCGTTTCTTATTAATGAACTACCACCACACAACTGGCACTTCTTATTACTGCCCATAAGTAATGATTACGACACGCAATGCGTGCTGTTCAATTTTTGTTTATTAACTTTTTCTTAACAAAAAAGAAAAAAGCTAAGCAGTAGATCCAACTAGAAAAAAACATCGCTTAATAAANCTATATAAACGTTAGGAATTAATTAAACATTAATCTAATTAGGTTAATATTTAATTATCCCCTAATACAGGTGGAGATACTTTGGTAAAGCCAATGATTTCGTGGAGGTTTTCAGACAGCTCCCAAAGTATCTTTTTCCTGTAATTTNNCTAGGCACATTCGCTTTAAATTACCCTNGCACTTTACACCAGTTGTCAGGCTTAAACTGTTTCTCAGAGTCATGTGTTTTCTATACAAATGAATGTTTATACCTTTCCAAAACTCAAGATTGAGGAAACAGCGAATTANAAAAGATTATTATAATTATAATAGTAACTCTANNGAATGATGGGTTAATATAAATAGTTAATAATATTTTAAGAACATCCGNACAAAAAAGGCTATGACCAAAAAAAGTAATATTGAGGAAAGCTTTAGTGAACTTTCACTTTTTAAAATATCACCTGATATAGCCCCATACCTCGATTTTGATTTTTGTATATCTAATCACATCACACTNTTAGACGATCCAGCTAATAAAGATCTAGAGAAAATTAGGATNGGCATTCTTGACCCAGAAGACAAAGAACTTTTGAAAGAAGTAGAAGCTCTACTTGGGAAAGAAATTAATCCCATTCAGCTTAATGCTTATGAAATAGAGAATGCGCTTTCATTAATATACCAGACATCAATTGAAAATGATCTATTAAACAAATTATCTTTGAGTAGCTCCTCCAAAATTGACTTCTCAAAAGACCGAAAACCTAACTTCATACTACAAGATATTCTAAGTACGGCCCTTCAAANAAATGCTACCGATATCCACATAGAAAATTACAATAAAGATGCTGACCTAAGATTAAGNATTGACGGAGCACTTCACCAAATAACAACTTCCCTATCCCCGTCCAATATAGACAGGATCATTGCATGCATTAAAATCTTGTGTGACCTGGATCATTTAGAACGGAAGAGAAGCCAAGATGGAAGATTTTCTGCAAATTACGAAGAGGACAACAAATCAAGAAAGGTTGATTTCAGAGTTTCTATAATACCAGGAAATTATGGTCAAGAAGCCGTCATAAGAATAATGGACCCTCAAAGAGTCATTCTTGATTTAAATAAACTTGGAATGCCTGAAAATATTTTAAAGTCTTACTCAAGAATGGTGAGTTACCCAAGCGGGCTAATTTTAACAACAGGGCCCACCGGATCTGGGAAAACTTCTACTTTGTATGCTTCAGTTCAAAATATGGTTACTAGAGGATTAAAAGTAATGACAGCAGAAGATCCTGTTGAATATGAAATGGCCAAAGTTAATCAAAAAAGTATTAATGAATTTATGGGCTTTTCTGATTATATTCGNTCCTTTTTAAGACAAAACCCTGACACAATACTGGTTGGTGAAATTCGCGACAACGATACCGCAGAGATTGCTATTAAAGCATCCACAACCGGGCATTTGGTTCTTAGCAGTTTGCATTCAAGAAGTGCAATAGGAACTATTTCTAGATTAAGAAACTTGGAAGTACCGAACGATAACATTTCTAGCAATNTGCTCGGTTCTATTGGACAAAGACTAATAAGAAAAATATGTGAAAGTTGTAAAGAAGAGACTTCACCAAACGAGGAAATCATGAATCTATTTTACAATAAAACTCCAAAATCTAAATTTCACCACGGCACAGGTTGTAGCGAATGTAATGAAACAGGCTTTAAAGGGCTAATGGGCGTTTATGAACTTTTTTTTCCAAATAATGAAATATCTACGGCAATAGGTGCGGGCGTGCCTACAAGTGAAATCAGAGAACTCGCCACAGAGAACGGATTCATACCTTTGGTCGAGAATGCTCTTGAAAAAGTCCATAAAGGTTTAACAACCTTAGATGAAGTATCAATGCGGATCGGTCCGAAATTTCCTCATGCCGATTAATTTATAAATAGATGAAAATTTTGTTTCTACGTATTCCGATCATTTTATTTGCAATAAATTTTACCACTTTAATTTCGCAAGCCGAGTTAAAGTCATTTAGTGATAAGGAAAAAACTTGGAACTACGAAGTTTCAAACATCCTTGGCTGGAATCTTTACATCGAGCAATCGGTTAGTAAAAATAAGAAGCTCAACAAAATCATCAAAAAAGAAATCACTGAAGGAATCAAAAGGTTCATAGATGTTGTACCTGATGAATCTCTGAAATTCTTAAAAACAATACCCATTTGGGTAAGCAATGAGCCTACTTATCCTTTAAGAGAAAACGAACGTGGTGTAATCCCCTTTCATCATGATAAAAATTGGCTTAGAGACCATGGATTAAATCCTCATATGGCGCCGGGTGTGCACGTCATTAACCCTGAGGCCGCACTAATAGAGCACAAAATTTTTGAATGGGGACCGATGACGATGCTACATGAATTGGCTCATGCATATCATATTGTTCACCGAGGTTATGATGACCCATTAATTACAAAATCCTACACGAAAGCAATTGCACGTGGGCTGTACATGAAAGTGCCTGATCGTAAAGATAAAAAGAAACTTGTTAAAGCCTACGCAGCAAGCAATAAAGCAGAATACTTTGCAGAAGCCACCGAAGCTTATTTTGGTCATAATGATTGGTTTCCTCATAACCGAAAAGAATTGAAAGCGTATGATCCTGGAGCTTACCAGATGGTTCAAAAAGCTTGGGGAATCAAAATAAAAGACTAACAATCTATAATTTATTTAACCTTGAAAATATTGCTTAAACATATTGTAATATTTTAGATGTCATCAACAGGCAGTAATAAAGAATCTACATTTAATAGTGCTGCTGTTAATAATATAAATCCTGATAACATCGGACAACCAACAAGCGCCAGCATAATTGCATCAATGTCAAAGATTTCTGGCTGTGACATCAAGTCTGCATCTCTAGTTGTTGATGGTTTTTGGGATTACATTGAGAATCGCAATGAACACTGGAGAAAAGATACCAATACTTTAACTATTCCTAATTTTGGAACATTCACAATCAAACCTTTTTATAATGGAAAGATAAAAAAGAAAAAAATTGGAATAATTAAATTCATTGGTTCAGAATTTATTTACAGAAACAAAAAGGGGCAATGGAACAAGCCTCAAATTCAGAAGCTACAAATTTCATTCTCTCTCAGCCCCAAGGTTGACTTAAATAAAGACAGAAAAGGTTTTGGAGCCATGCGTTCAGAATCTCATTCCAAATGGACGGCGCACTGGAAAGGCAAAGGTCTCACACATCTATCGGTTAAAAGAAAAATATGTGTTTATATACACGAAAAATTTAATGTTCCACTAATTGATGTAAACACATTACTCACCTGTCTCTTTGAGGTAACGCTTAGTTCGATATCTTCACAAAAGAGGGCCATCTTTGTTAGAAGAGGCACTTTTACTTTTAATAAAAAAGTGTCATTTCGACCATATAAACAATTTACTAAAAGGTTGTTTAATAATTGAATTTCATATGAAAAGTGAAATTCATTCACTGGCGAAAATATTGGATACAGATGATAAAACACTGTATCAAATCATAGAGAAACCTTCATCTTTCTATAGGTCATTTCCTATAAAAAGGACAAGAAAAAGACCAAGATGGATAAACGCACCGGACCCAACACTTAAGCTTATTCAGAGAAATATACTTAACAAGGTACTTTATAAATTAACACCACACAAAGCGGCTCACGGGTTTTATCCAAACAAATCCATTATAACAAACGCCTCACCACACTGTGGTAAAAATTGGGTTTATTCTTTTGATATAAAAGATTTTTTTCCTAGCACCAAAGAAAAAATAATTTTTGAAACACTTAGATTTAGAAGCCAATTAACAAAAACTGAATCTAAAATTATCAGCTACTTAACGACGTTGGATGGTGAACTACCTCAAGGAGCACCTACCAGCCCGCACCTTGCTAACCTTGCTTTCTATTACCTCGATGTAGAACTATCAAGAATAGCTAAAGAGAATTCACTGAATTATACTCGTTATGCTGATGATATGACGTTTTCTGGGAATAAAAAAATGCAAAACTTAGAGGCAAATATTTCTCAAATAATAAAAAAATCTGGATATGTTCTTTCGGAAAAGAAAACCAAATGCATGGGTAAAAACAGTCAACAAAAGGTCACTGGTTTAGTTGTTAATGAAAGAATTCTTTTACCTCGTACCCTCAGGAGAAAAATTCGTGCNATAAAGCATGCCGTAAGGTTAGATGGCGTTTCAAACGCCATAGCTCATAGCAACCTAGTTAATTCAGATAGCGAGCTAAGAGGCTATTTGGCTCTCGAAANGATGCTAGAGTCAGTATAAAATAAACGAGAGAACTCCCGCAGAACCTACACCGGAGAACTGTTTACTTCAGACTGTCGTTCATAATGCGTAGCATTATGATCTACAGTCTTAAGCTAATGCATTAGGGGTTTCGCTGAGACCCCTAGTGCAAAGTTCGTAGGTTACGTTTATCTCACCGCGGCGGTCCGCCGCAGCACGTTGTCGTTAGTTATTAAATTAACGAAGTGCGTAAAGCTAGATTACTGCAGAAGCTTCTCGTTTTTTTTATTATCAAAGTATTTATACATTTCAGTCAATATTAAAAATCTCGCTTCTCGAAAATGTGAGACCATTATTAACAACATGTATAAAGTCTACCTTTTGAGCATTAATCTCTTATGTTTATCAATTACTTTGTCTCCCAGTCAAAGTAACCCTTTCGTAGAATACCCTGATAAAACCTCTAAGTATTTAAAACGCATCCAAAATGGAAAAGCTAAATATAAGTACAATACAAATAATAACTTTAATCAATGGCAAGCT
Source organism: Verrucomicrobiales bacterium (assembly GCA_002705125.1). GTDB lineage: Bacteria > Verrucomicrobiota > Verrucomicrobiia > Verrucomicrobiales > DEV007 > EC70. The sequence goes on from PAHQ01000073.1 coordinate 5,485, forward strand.
GAAGCCAGAAAAGAATTATCTAAAATAATTGGGCTCGATAAAATATCTAAAGAACTACAGGGGTTTAAGCCTTCAGTAATCAAGATCAAAGAAGCAACTATCGATGATAAATATATAAGAACATTATATCATATTGAAACTGAGCCAGGAATTAAGGTCCCCTTTTATAGGCTGGTTCCTAAAAACAGACTGCCAATTGATAAGCTTCCCCTCCTGCTTTCTCCTCACGGGCATGACCTCAATGGATTCCACTCTTACGCTGGCGCATACATTAACAAAGCACACCGTGATAAAATTATTGGTAGAAAAGGTAACATTGCGGAACAAGCTGTCCTCAAGGGAATGATTGCAATTGCACCAGCAACACGAGGCCTTGCCAAGGAAACGCTCGTACCAGATCCAAAAGGTCGTCATGGGAATAGGCCCTGTAGGGCTCAATTAATGCATTGTCTCATTTCAGGAAGAACACCAACTGCTGAAAGAGTTTGGGATATGCAAAAATTACTCGACTGGGCTTTAGCGGATACCAGGATTGATCAAGAAAAAATAATAATGACAGGAAACTCAGGAGGTGGAGTACTTACGGCATACACATCAGCATTAGATGAAAGAATCAAAATCTCATTACCTAGCTGTTCTTTCACCTCAATTACGAGTACTAATGGTTACATTTTTCACTGTGACTGCTGCGCTATTCCTAGTATAAAAGAATGGGGTGATTTTAGTGAATTAGGAGGTTTAATCGCACCAAGAAGACTTCTAATCGTTCACGGCATTAAAGATGGACTCCATAATAAAATAGACGTGGAAAGAACCTCAAACGCAATCAAAGCAATTTATTCAGACTTAAAAATAAGTGACAGAATGTCAATGACCTGGGGCAATTCAGGACACCAATTCTATCCTAAGATCATGTGGCCCTTTATAAAAAAGGCATTAAGACAATGAATCTGAATGATAGGAACTTTACAGTCCTGCAGAGAGATTTTCAGAAGACCATGATCCTCTGAATCCACTTGGATAGGCAACTTCTTTGATCTCCTGACCATCTTTGAAGAGCTTGACGATAATCCCTTTTACTCTGTCAGTGCGCGAACTCGCGCGAGGTGGTCTAGACTGAGTTCACGTCCCTCCAACACATTCAGAAGCCGGCAGTGGTCTTATTTTCGTTAGTTGGACTTTGTCAGTTGTTAAATCTTGGCCAGTTCTCGGTGTAATTGAACTGATACTGGTGGCACCTGTAGCAACTAGCTCTTGGTTTTTTTCTCCTTTGACTCCGTCAACAGTGTAAAAAATTTGATATTTTACATCAATATTTTCAAATGGATTAGCACCATTATTCCAAACGTTAAACTTAAATCCTGATGTGTAAGAGCTGACTCTTGCATTGTCAGTTTTTTTCTCTGAAGTCTTTTCTTCTTCGTCAGTTATTCTGATTGCAAGTTTTCTAGCAGCCATTGTTGACTGGTACCAATTTACAATATAATCACTGTCGTTCTTACTGAGAGCTTTGACAGGAACGGTCATAACCTTACTATCAGATCTCAAAATTTTTACAGTTCCTTTTGATTGAGAGTAATCAAGCACCTTAGCGTTAAGAGTCTTCGAACCATCAGCACTAGTAAATTTGCGCATGTCAGAACCCACTGAATACACACTTAGGCCAACTAAAATAATTAATGATATAATCCCCTTCATAATCCCTTTTATCATTATCTCATACGACTAAATCAAATCAAGAGATTTTAATTAGTTAAAATATGCAGGAATTTATTAATAATGAACGTTTTACGTAAAGTTTGGACGTGTTTTTTCTACTTTTTCAAAAGGTTTGAAACCTTATCAGCAGTCAAGCCCTGTACCGGTAACGGGTATCCAAGAGTATTACCGCTAGCCCTAAATCCTCCTCCATCAACATCTACAAAAATTGGATTGTTATAAGCACAAGGGTTCATCGCACTTTGCGTACTACTCCCATACCCTTTTTCTAATGTGAAATTTTCCCCATAAGCAACAACAATAAGGTGCGAATCTTGGCTAAGATTAACCTTAATTCTCTGATCAAATTTAACCACCCCATCTTTAAACATTCCTCCATTATTCTTTCTTGTGAAATTCAGTTTTTTAGATTGTTCTCCATTAACCAAGACCTGAACACGATCAATATCTATCCAATCAGTGCACTGCACCTTAATATTTAATGAAATCTCACCACTTGCTGCCCTAATATCTGCACCAGCAATATTTTCTTGATCGGTTGAAACTTCTAAGTAAGGGCCATTGGTTAAAATCATTTGGCCAGATTTTGAGTTTCTAACTAGCTCTCTCCAATCAATTTTGTCTGGCTCATCAGTAGAGCTTTTAACATATGTTCTCCAGCCTCCGGTTCCATTTCCATGCACAGTGTGAGCGTCACTAACAGCAATCCCCCAAACCTTATGACCTTGGTTTAAAATCTGAAGCCAAATAAATTCTCTTACATATTTAACTCTACCCCCTGGTCCAAGTTTTTTATCAATTCTGTAAGGTGAGCCGTGTAAAATTTCATTTCCAAGATAATTCTGGCTCTCTAATCCATCGAGCATACCACCTAAATTTGCATACCCTCCGTCAATGAGCCCATCACCATTCCAATCAACAAAGTTCTCCTGCATACTAGGATGGTTAATATGAACCCATCTATCAGGATCTGAATCTTGAAAATGCCTTAATGTAATTGCATTCAGCCTTGGGTCTTTTGACCATTGGGGCGCTCCTCCATCTTGTTTTTTGGGATCAGGTTTAAAAGGGAAAGCATTAAAGTGGGCACCTGACCCAGTCAATTCTATACCCGGCACGGTCGACATCACTTTTTCGAGACCTAATGATTTAATTGTTGGGGTCCAATCAAACATTCGATTGTGTTCAGTGGTAGGGACAAACTCCAACTGCTCTGCTGCCATGTTAATGACACGGTCGGAAGTTCCACAGGTATTATCGCCACTAGGCGTCGAATGATTATGATAATCTGTACTAACCCAGCCAGGCGTTTTAACAAGCCTCTCTAACTTTGCGGAAATTTTGACAACTTCACTTGATCCAATATTCACAATCTCTTCAAAATATGAAAACTCAATCCCTCTAGTGACAACGACCCTGTACTCACCTTTAGGCACAGCAACACTAAATTGACCTTTCTCTGAGTGGTATTGATCGATACAACCGTGAGCACGATTATTTGGACCTAGGTATGGAGCCTTTGTTTTGCCATGACCATTGATCTGAACTTTACAGGGAATACTCGCCCCACTTCCATCACGAACATCAAAGACAATTCGACTCGCTTTAGACATCTGAAATTCTTTTTTAACAACACCCTCATCCCTAAAATTGATTACCTCTTCTAACGGTTCTCTTCCTATATCTGTAAATCTCAGTTTATGTGAATCTTTCTTGGGAAGATAGAATGAAAACTCTCCATTGCTGTCTGGGTAACCCTTGATTTTTTCGCCTTGGATATCGCCAATAATACTTGCTGAAGAAATTGCAGAGGCTTCCANCTCTTTAATNNCACCATTGANNTTAACGGTNTCACCNNCCCGNTTTAANATAACNCCNACNGCTGNTAGAGGTGATGNTGANACNGCTAAGAATCGACTAAAGCTGTATTCTTGTGAGGGTTTTAATTTTATGCTACTCGGGATCAAATCACCCTCAGCCGAATAGGCNTACCCACATTTATCAGATGGATCAATTGAATCTGCCCAATTAATATTACCAACTTTACCCTCAGCACCAAACCTGTTCCATGAATCTGATAATTTAACCTCTCTTTCCANNTGTGTATCATTACGAAGAGTCGTTTTTATTAAAACACCACTCCAACCATTCCTGATGATGTAAAGATGCCTTGTAAATAGGCCTCCACCTTTTGCAGATGTAATTACAGTTTCTATCGCTGCCTCATCCTTATCATTTTGTTCTAAAACCTTAACATATGAAACTCCACCTTTTAATCCTAGAGGTGAAAAAATAGTTATCTGATCGTTATTACTTCCCCTTAGAGATAAATCATAAAGGCACCCCTGCGTCGTACCATTAGCACCCCAAAAAGTTCCCATATTAGCCTTTCTGAAAGGCGCATTTTGAGCAATAACAGCTTCGACTAAATCATTTCTTAGAATGAAATCTCCAACTATTCCGTCCGCCTCTTTCCCACCTGGCAATTCAGAAAACAACGACTCACTAACCTCAAATGCCTCAGGNTTACCTACTGATAATGTTAAAAGACTGCAAAGTANACTTGNGAAACATAAAAGGAATTTCATNCCACTATCATGAANTAAAACAAGAATTCTGAAAACAGTTTTCTTANTNCNTGGATNGTTTAATTACCTCAAATCNAATTTGACNGNTTTTTTATATTCTNTTTGANNCCCATTTTTAAGTGTCACCTTAACGACTGTCGTTACATCAAAGACTGGTAAATCCGCAGGTAGATTAGGTGTTTTATGTATTAATTCAACTTTAGTGGCATCATCCAAAATGGTTGTCTTTTTCACATCTAGAGACCTGGTCCCAAAAGATCTTCTATCGGTAAATCTTGGCCCTGAAACAGGACCTCTTCCAAAGAGTTTTTGAGGCACTCCAACAGATACAACTTCATCAACAATCACATGGCTTTCATTGCAGTCTATAATTTCATTAGATCTTTCGCCAATTAGTCTCTCGATTGTTATATCAATACTTCTAGAATTTAAGTCAATCGTTTCGCCTGTCTTCCCCCCTTGTTCAGGAGATAAATTAACAATCATTCCGAGCTCACAGTCCTCACAACCCTCAAGAACAAGAGATGCTCCAGGACCAGTATCAAGAGCAACAGCCGGAACTTTAATATGACTTGAATCAACCAACCAAAATGAATCAGTCGCCGTTCCAGTAACCAGCATAGTGCCCCCTATAATACCACAGTCACCATTATCATTTCTTCCATCAAACATTATAGGAAAAGTTTGGCGCCCTCTATCCTCTGTCTCCCATCGATATTTAACTAATGTTCCAAACATTAAAACCTGAACGTCATTATGACCTTTATTATATATGAGTGGTATCATCCCCCAATAATCAGGCTTGCTCGCCTTGAAGGAAATCGTTGTGTGTTTTGTTTCAGGATTAAGTTTAAAGATTGCCTCATTATCTACTATTAGATTAACACCAGCCCGCGGGACATCGACCCTGTCGTTGAGAATATACTCACCTCCAAGAACGATTGTATTTATATTATTAGCTAGACTCCATTCAATACTTAATTGCGGGTCAGAGTGCTTAAACAAGACTGCCTCACCATCAATTCTTTTAACGACCGTCTCATTTTTTTGTTTGGATACGATAGCAGTCTCTTGCTTCCATTCTCCGTGAGATTGACATAGGAAAATCAGAAAAAAAGAAACGATAAGTCTTATAATATTCATCATATCTTTTAGATTATAAATTCAGCCTGTGCATGTTTCTATAAATACGAAAATAATTACTTGGATTTATTTATCACACTCACCTTAGCAAAAAGAACCTTATTGATTTCGTTTTTCCGCTTTCCCATTCTCAACAAACCTTCACCACAAGTAACTAGCCATTCATTAGCACCCAGTTGGCATACTCCAGAATTGCCAAGAGTTGCCTCATTTTCTTCAAGTAACACCTTCTCAGTATTTCGTATCACACATAGTCTCTCAGGATCAACTTCTGCAATAAATAGGGGGGCTCTATGTCTAAATATATGGTTATTATCTCCAGCACGACGTGTATATATCAAGAAAAGTGACCCTCCAGCACTTATCCAATGTTGTTGAGTGTTGTAGCTTTCTAGCGGCTTACCATCATCAAACGTCCATTCACGAATTTTTTCAAAAGACAAACCATCTCCTCCTTTTGTAACAAATCCACTATGGTCAGCTCGAAGGGTTAAAAAATATTCTCCCTTATGCTCGATAAGAGACGGCTCATAAAGCCCTCTGTCTCGGGGGATTGAATGCTCGGTTCCATGCTTTAGATAAACGAGTTTCTCTCCATCAAATCTGCAAAGAGCAACAATGCTTGTATAATTAACTTTTTTTGAATCTGCCATGTAACGAACCGGCAACAGTATATCTCCATTTGGCAAATCAACTCTTTGTGTATTACCCGCGTTTACGGCAGTAATAATATTTCCTGCATGATCCTTTTCAGGCATTTCCAAAAATCGCAACTTTCCCCATTCACCATTTTTAGGATCCATTACAGCATAAGAGATTTTTTCCCTTCTTATATTTTCATTTGTCCCCTTCTCAAAATTGAAGGTTTTCCCAGTCGATATAACTTTCCCCGATTTTTTATGATAGGTTGGCCAAAGATCACCTGCGCTAACTTCATAACCATCGTCTTGTTTGAACCTTCTGAGTGAATCTAACCTTTTAGGCTTACTCCATGTCCTTCCTTGGTCATAACTTACCGATTCAAATATATCATGAAAATCATGAGATACCGCGCGACCAGTTTCAGACATCGTCGTTACCCACTTTGACTTAGCCCCTTTCCCATCGGTGGATGATGGAACAAAAGCAGTACGAGCTTGCCACCAATCCCATTGTAAATCACGTCCCGGTATCGATGAAAGCAATTCAATTTTAAGATTTACACTCCCTTTTTCATCTCCAAATGATCGAGTTTTGGGGAATATCAACAATAATAGAATGATAAAATATAGATTCTTCATTTATTATATTTAGAAGACGATCACTTATTTAATCAATAATCAATTCTATTGATTATTGGTTAATGATTTCTTAGCCTTCACATGAATAACTTAATTCATGGCCTCATTAATGAAATATTTCTTATCCTCATGCATATTTCTTCTCGGATTTTCATCTATTGCTTCCTCTAAGGACTATATCCCTGGCAAACAATTTGAATATAAATCTAAAGATCTTCCAAAGGGTGTCTATCAATACTCTGTATGGGTACCAAAGAACTACGATCCTAAAAAAGAATATCCGGTGGTTTTCTATCTTCATGGTGGAGGCGGATTAAAATTTCCCTCTTATGGAAAAAGAAATATTATATCCAATCGTCTTGTAGATAATCAAAATTGGACAAGCGCTGGCTACAGTGGCAATGCTCATGGGCTGCATCAATACATTCACGTAGCCCCTGTAAAGGAGATCTATGAGTGGGAAGCGAAAAAATTCAAAGCTCTCTTAAAACATGTTAGTGGTAAGGTTAACATTAATGAAAATAGAGTTTACGTGACCGGCTTCAGCATGGGA
>PAHQ01000074.1 GCA_002705125.1 Verrucomicrobiales bacterium
TACTAAACTATTAATTGATAATGGAAATATTATTGCCGAAGAGAGGAGAAAATTAATTGAGCAGTTAAACAAGTTTGCTTCAGAATACCAGCTTAGTGTTAGTGGAGATAATGAAGAATTAGAAATCATCTATGATAGGTGTGGTGGTTGCGACCTTCCCAGTGCTTTTGATGAAGTTAGAAATGATGAGTCAAAACAGAGGCAGACTTTAATTGGTCCGCACCGGGATGATATTGTACTTCAAATTAATGGGATGGATGCATCAAAGTTTGCTTCTGAAGGTCAACAGAGAACTATTGTTTTGGCTTTAAAGATGGCTCAATCAGCAGTTTTGAAGAATGCTACAGGGAATGACCCATTATTGCTTATAGATGATATTTTTGGAGAGCTAGATAGCTCAAGGAGGAATAAATTTTTATCATCATTGCCAACCGGTTCACAAAAAATTATCACAACAACTAATTTAGATTGGCTAGCAGATTTTCAATTAGGTTCCTACAAAAAATATCTCATAGAGAATGGTTCCATAAAAAATTCAATCTAAGCATTTCAAAAATTATTTTTATTAAAATAATAATTTCAATAATCTATTGATTAGAAATATTACACTTCTAAAGTTCTTTATCTAATCGATGAAATTACCCGGAATTTTTGTGAAGTTTGTTTGTGTAATATTATTATTGTTTTTGAACTCTTGCGCATTCAACTTGTTTAATCCTTTCAGCGAGAATTTAAGTCCTAACACCGTTCGGCATTATGACCCGAATTTGCCAGTGAGGACAGTAAGAACAACCTCCTACAGTCACCGTGAAAAAGAACTGGGTGGTAAGTATGGAGCACTTACAGCTTCAGGTAGACGAGTAAGGTACGGTCGATTGAGAAGCGCAGCAGCAGATTGGTCTCGGTATCCTTTAGGAACTAGATTTAAAATGGTTGGGCAGCCTCATGTTTATGTAGTTGAGGATTATGGAAGATCTCTAGTTGGAACAGGAACTATTGATATTTACAAGCCCACTTTAAAAATGATGCGCTCTTGGGGAACTAGGCATGTAAAAATACAAGTGTTGGAATGGGGCAGTTATAAATCTAGTAGTGAAATATTGAAAGGTCGTTTGCACTACGATCATGTAAGGAGAATGTATAACTCGATTAAGGCTAAGTCCTAAGTGTGCTTATTAACAAAAAGGCATAAAAAGTTAATAGTCTAAAAATAGCATATTAGCGGTATTTATGACAAAGAGTGAACGTGTCAATTGGGTGATGAATGAGCTTTCGAGTCTTTACCCAAAAACACCAATACCTCTTGATCATAAAAATGAATATACACTTTTGATTGCTGTATTGTTGTCAGCGCAATGCACAGATGAGCGAGTAAACAAAGTTACTCCAGCATTATTTAATTTGGCAGATAATCCAGAGAAAATGTCAAAGTTATCCGTGGCAGCAATAAGAAAAATAATAAAGCCGTGTGGACTTTCACCAAAGAAATCAAAAGCAATTAAGGCGCTTTCAATTTTATTACTTAACAAGCATGATGGCCAAGTGCCAAGGAGTTTCGAGGAACTTGAAAATTTGCCTGGAGTAGGCCATAAAACAGCTTCAGTAGTGATGTCTCAGGCTTTCGGTGTTCCTGCTTTTCCTGTTGATACACATATCCACCGATTGGCTCAAAGGTGGGGGTTAACAAATGGTAGGAATGTTGCTCAAACAGAGAAAGATCTTAAAAGACTTTTCCCAATAGAAAAATGGAATAGCCTTCATTTACAGATTATTTTTTATGGGCGAGAGTATTGTTCGGCCAGAGGTTGTGACGGTACGGTTTGTCCAATGTGTCGTTCGCTTTACCCCAATAGAAAACGTCCNNTTATNACAAANAAGGCCTAGCAGGTNNGCTANATTATTTTNNGNCATTTGANTTTTNTGTACTTAAAATGAGAGTGTTATTTTCAAATCTGGCGCTATTAATTTTTTTTGTATAATTTGAAAATGATTCGTCATTTTTATACATCTCCAATTGGTCCTGAGTTGCCCACTTTTCAACAATCTTACTAGGCATGACTGAACCATTGCTTGGTTTGAGGCTTTTAACTCTTAAGAATACTCTGCCATCTAATACCTCGAGAGAGAGACCCATTTCTCCATTCCAGTACCGCCTGTCCTTCCAAGGTAAAAATTTACGAATCTTCCTTGAGCATAATACTTTTATTTCACCTTCATTACTTATGGATTTGAAAAAATACGCACCTTTTAGATCTGATAAGTAATTATTATTTGAAATGAGAATATTTATATCTTTGGGAGAGAGAGTAAGCTCTGAGTTATTTGGTTCTATTGAATCTAAATTTTTTCTGAAAGCATTGATTCTCAAATTAATTTCTTTAACTTCATTTTCAGTTCCTCTTTCTTCAGGTATTGAAATTGGTNTTTTGTCTGTATGAGGAANTATTTCCTCTACTGTTCGTATGCCCGTAAGTACTATATTAATAACTACCCCAATCATAAATGCAGATAGAAGACAAAAAATAATACACCCATATTTGACNCCTTTAGAGTCATTTTGATCAGAATGTATTTGTTTATCTCGTGAATCTATTGAGTCTTTACTAGTCATTCTTTAGTTTTAAATTTTACTAAATGTTNNATTTATATTTATTTCAATAATAAGTCTTCTTTCACATTAACCTCCATTTTCAATAAGTAATTTAAGAAATGCGTATTTTAGTAGCAATGTCAGGAGGAGTTGATAGTAGCGTTGCCGCCGCGCAGTTGATTGCAGAGGGGCATGATATTGCGGGAGCATACATGAAAAACTGGATTAATGAGGATAACATTACCGGTAATTGTCCCTGGCAACAGGATATTCAAGATGCTCGTTCAGTAGCAGANCATTTGGGTGTTGANTTTCATGTTGTNAATATGATGCAAGAATANCGTGAAAGAGTGGTGCATTATTTGCTAGAAGGTTANCAGAACGGCGTAACTCCAAACCCTGATGTTATGTGTAATAGGGAAATGAAATTTGGAGTTTTTTTGGACTACGCTTTAAATAATGGATTTGATGCAGTTGCAACGGGTCACTATGCCCGTGTAAGAGTTAATGAGGATGGAACNAAGGANGTATTGTGTGGAATTGATCCCAATAAGAANCAAACATATTTTCTTGCATTGTTAAATCAATATCAAGCTTCTCGGGCAATTTTTCCTATAGGCCATTTACTAAAGAGTGATCTTCGTAAAGCTGCCCTAGACCTTGGTTTGCCTAATGCAAAAAAGAAAGATAGTCAGGGGATTTGTTTTATTGGTGAAATTAAAATGTCTGATTTTCTTAGTAATTATGTTCCAGATAATCCGGGAGATATTGTTAACTTAGAAGGGGAAGTTATAGGTAAGCATCGAGGCCTTCATCTATATACGTTAGGGCAGCGCAAAGGGATAGGAGTTCCNTCAAATGTATACAAAGAAGCCTNTGTTGTTGTAGGTAAAANAATTAAAGAGAATGAATTGATCGTTGGTTTCGATTGTAGGGAAACGCCACGCCTTTACGCTAAAAGGTGTTCAATAAGTGGTCTCTCTTTTGTAAATAGAATCCCTGAGTGCAGCGAAAATATTTGTGCTCAGCCACGATATAGAACGCCATCAGTACCAGCTAAAATCAAGATTGAAAGTTTTGAGGATGGAAGAGCAGAGTTGTTATTTGATGAACCTCAGAGAGCGCTGACTCCGGGTCAAGTTTGTGCTCTATATCAGGATGAAGTTTTGATAGGAGGAGGNTTTTTTGAATCGATAGATTATTCCTGAAGGTTCGGTATTTCTGCGACTGCTTCAATTTCTACTCTAGAATTTAATGGTAGTGAAGCTACTTCAATTGTAGATCTTGCCGGTTTATGGCTACCAAATCTCNTTTCATAAACACTATTAAAATCTGCAAATTCTTTTATATCTTTTAAAAAGACAGTCGTTTTGATAATGTTATTAAGAGAGAGGTCTTGGCTTTGTAGAATTGATGCTAGGTTNTTAATTACTTGTTCTGTTTGAACTCTAATTTCATCTTCAACAATTGAGGAGGTTTCAGGATTAATCGGGATTTGCCCGGAAGTGAAAAGTAGATTGCCAACAGTAACAGCATGTGAGTAGGGGCCTATGGCTGCTGGTGATTTAGGGTCATTAATTAATTTCATTATTTAATAGGATTAATTGATTTCTGGTTGGATAGCATCTTCAAGTCCTTTTTTCATGACTTCCACTGGAGCCTCCTGATTAAACCAAGTCTCAAAAGATATNGCTCCTTGATGAAGGAGCATTGAGAGCCCATTTGCGGTGCGAGCACCAATAGATATCCCATCCCTAATCAGTTTTGTTTTACTNGGGCTGTATATCATATCGTAAATTAGATGATGTGGTTCTAAAAGATTTTGTGATATNAGCTCCGGGTCTGAACTGCTCATTCCTAAGGAGCTGGCATTGATAATTAGATCAACATCACTAATCTCAGTTGTGAGGCCTAATTTAGACCATTCAATGACTTTTAATCTTGAAGGTCCTTTGTGAATATTGTCATCCATGAAGTCGTTTTCCAATTCAGATGAAAGTTGTTTTGCCTTTTCAATTGTTCTATTTACGAGAACTAGACTCTCAACNTTTTCCATTGCGCATTGTATGGCGACAGCTCTTCCTGCNCCTCCTCCTGCACCTAATATCATTACTCGCAGGTCTCGAATATCGATTGAGAATTCCTCTCTTATAGCTCTTACTAGACCTGGTCCATCNCTGTTAGATCCTATTACTTTTCCGTTCTCAAAGCTTATTGTATTAACAGCCCCCATTCTTTTGGCGGCGTCATCTACATGNTCACAAGCATTTAGAGCTTCAAATTTCAATGGAATGGTACAGTTAGTTCCATGAAATCCTAGGTCTTTAATTTTAGATAAAGCTTGAGTNAAATTANCTTCAGGAACTCTAATTTTAATGTATTCACCATCTATTCCGCAATTTTGTAATGCGGGATTATGCATATTGGGGGACAGTGAATGTTTTACGGGGTCACCAAAAACTGATAATATGGCGGGTCGTTGTTCAGTGCCGGAACCCTCGTTCCATTTCGATAAGTCCTCTAATTCATATGATTTATTGAGATTATTCATTAGAGAAAATTATATTTAATCGGTTCTTAATTCTTTGTATTGTAGCCTCTTTTCCAATGCCCTCTAAGGTAGGTATTAGATCTGTACCTTGGCCTACACCAGTTGTACATACTCTAAGAGGAAGCATAATTTTACCTAATTTCTGATCAATTTCTACGGCATGCTGTGTAAGATTGTTTTTAATATTATCCACTGTCCATTCATTGATAGTTGTAAATCTNTCNGNTAAACTTTGTAAGTGGTTCTTTATTTNAGGTATGGACTGAACTTTTTTCATTGAGTTTTCATCAATTGGAAATGATNCATCAATAACCGGAGCAAGCACCTGAGGTATTTCTGATAAACAGTTAATTCTNAACTTTGTTAATAGGGTGAGTTTATCTGGTGATGATCCGGAGTATGGATTAGCTAGATTAATAAACTCTGAATCATCGAGTTCAGATATGTATTGAGAATTGAGCCACTTAGCTTTTTCAAGATCAAACTTTGCGTTGCTCTTATTCAAATGATCAAAATCAAAAAGTTCAATAATTTCATTCTTTTTAAGTATTTCGCGATCGTCCTTTGGAGACCATCCAAGCAATGCTATGTAATTGACTAAGGAATCGGACAAGAACCCATGATCTTTATACCATTCGATTCCAGCCCCAGCGTCTCTTTTGCTCATCTTGGACCCGTCAGTGTTGAGTATTAAAGGAATATGCGCAAATACAGGAGGTGTTTCACCGAATGCATTAAAAAGAGCAATGTGTTTTGGGGTGTTTGATAGATGGTCTTCGCCCCTTAAGACGTGAGTAATCTTCATTTCAATGTCATCAACAACATTGACAAAGTGAAAAAGAAAAGTTCCATCTGGTCTTCGAATAATGAAGTCTGGGTTAGTTTTTACTTCGACTCCTTTTTCTTTGTCCCATGCTCTATTTCCTGTAGACGATAGATTGATTGACTGTGAACCGCATATCTGATCAGTAAAATTAACGTCATTTTTTGGAACCTTAAATCTAGTCGCNCCTTCATCATCATATANAAGATCTAGAGCTTTNAGCTTTTCAAGGTAGTTTGTATAAATCTCATGCCTTTGGCTTTGATAATATTCATCCTTTTCATGGTTTAGATTAGGACCTTCGTCCCAATCTAAACCAAGCCATTTCAGGCCGTNGATTATTGCATCGCATGCTTCATTTGTATTTCTTTCTCCATCAGTATCCTCTATTCTAAGAACGAAGCTTCCTTGATATCGTTTTGCGTACAACCAGTTAAAAAGAGCGGTACGTGCCCCCCCTATATGAAGGTATCCTGTTGGAGAGGGGGCAAATCGGGTTCTTACTTTTGAGGAATTCATCAGCTATTGGTCAATCATGGGCGCTTGTAAGCAGAACGTCAAAAAAATCTCATTAAATAATGGAAGTTTTCTTTCTTTGTCATGTTCTTAGTGATTGCTAGAATAATCTAATGTTTAAATTGAAGTTACATTGGCAAATTCTCATTGCTCTAGTTCTAGGGGTAGTAATTGGNACTGTCCTGCAGGCGACACAAGGAGAGGAAGTCAAAAACAATGGGTTTGTCAGTTTCATGGAGTTCATGGGAAGTACTGTTTTTATAGGGCTATTGAAAATGGTAATTGTGCCCCTTATTTTTTCATCAATAGTTGCGGGAATTGCTGGTAGAGATAAAAGCAGAGGCTTTGGCAGATTAGGGGTTAAGACATTGGCATATTATATTTCGAGTAGTGCTATAGCCATTATTATTGGTCTTAGTATTGTTAATTTGATGAAGCCTGGGCTCATTGAAGGGAAACCTAACCCTGAACTAGTGAAGTTCATGAANGATNATGCCAATGAATTTACGGAGAAAGGGGCTTCAATTGAAAGGTCAGCAGTGAGTATTGAAAANGATCAGAATATTTTTAGTGTTATTGGATCTTTAATAGAGCGAATGATTCCGGATAATGTCATTAAGGCTGCNTCTGATAATGGATCAATGCTGTCTTTAATTTTTGTTAGTCTCTTAACTGCTTTTGGGTTACTGGCGCTTGATGGCTCCGCCAAAGATCAATTAGTTGGACTTATTCAAGGGCTCAATGATTTGATGATAAAAATTACTGGGTACATCATGAAGCTTGCACCTATAGGAGTATTTGGTCTAATGGGATGGACTATTGCACAGACTGGGCCNGNATTTTTATTATCGATGGGAAAATATGTTTTTACCGTTATCTGTGCATTNCTGATCCATTTTGTTTTTGTGCTNCCAGTGTTACTTCGTTTAGTCGGTAAAATAAACCCAGTAAGTCATNTCTTNGCGATGAAAGAAGCTCTACTAACTTCTTTTTCTACTGCTTCTTCTTCAGCCACACTGCCAGTTACATTAAAATGTCTNCAGGAAAATGCAGGTGTTTCNAAAAGAGTTTCTAGCTTTGTTTTNCCCTTAGGAGCTACTGTAAATATGGATGGCACGGCTCTTTATGAGTGCATTGCTGTTTTGTTTATAGCTCAGGTAATGGGTATACCTNTGGAGTTCTCTTCTCAANTTACAATTGTTGTCTTATCTTTATTAACTAGTATTGGGGTTGCTGGTGTTCCGTCAGCTAGTCTCGTTGCAATTGTTATTATCCTTCAAAATGTAGNTGTTCNAGATGCAAGATTGGATGGTGCTTTTGCAGCTATTGGAGCAATATATGCAGTAGATCGAATTCTGGATATGTGCAGAACAAGTGTGAATGTTTATAGCGATTCCTGTGGAGCTGTTATCATTGCTTCAACCGAAGGCGAAGACCTCAAGGTTAAGGCGTGAAGTTTAANGGGTATATAAAATTCTANAANTNAAAAAAAGAGTCTGCATTTCNATTGGTGCAGGCTCCAATNTCTTCAAGGCTTATGCCTCTTAAGTTTGCAATGAATTCTGCAGTATTTTTTACGTGCATAGGCTCACACCTTTTGCCGCGGAATGGAACNGGAGCCANATAAGGTGAGTCTGTTTCTAACATGAAAGNGTCTTTAGGGCATTGAGTTGCACATTCCTGAATAACATTAGCATTTTTAAATGTTACAACTCCAGTGAATGATATGAGATGGCCATCTTCTATTAGGGGTTTAGCTGATTCCCAAGAGTGAGTGAAACAATGAAAAACAGCGCGAAGCTTATTACGAAAAGGTTTAATTATTTTCTTTATCTCTTCCCAGCATTCTTCGGTTTTGTCTCTTTGGTGAATAACCACATTTAAATTCATTTCGGCAGCTAATTCTAGTTGCTTTAAAAAGAAATCCTTTTGCCTAGTTCTGTATGAATGTTCATCCCATCCATTTGGCGCTGGATGGAAAAAATCCAAACCAATTTCTCCAATAGCTGCAACTTTATGGTCTTTTGCAAGGTTAGCGAGACGCNGAAGCCAATCCTCCTGAATTATTTCAGTCACTGAGCACGGGTGAATGCCTACAGTTGCATGGACTGAGTCCATAGAATTTGCAATTTTAATACAATCTTCAGAGTCCTCTAGATCCGTACCAATCGTGATTAGTCTTGAAACGTTGGATCTATTTGCGTTACTAACTATTTCATTGAGATCGGTTTTAAACTGCTGTGAGGCNAGATGACAATGAGAATCAGTGATCATGATTAATCAATTNGTAACATCACCATTTCAGTAAAGAACTTGCCCAAGTTAGTCCTGCTCCAAAAGCAACTAGGAGAACGATGTCATCCTTTTTGATGGATTGAGTCTTGTTGGCCTCGTCTAGGGCAATAGCTACAGCAGCAGCTGAGGTATTACCATATTTATCAAGGTTGACAAAAGTTCTATCACTAGGAATGCCCATTCTGTCTGTGATAGCCTCGATTATTCTTAGATTGGCTTGATGGGGGATGAGTTTATCAACGTCTTCAACCTCCATATTTGATTTTTCTAAGACTTGTTCAGCTGCTCGCCTCATTGCATTTACGGCATATTTGTAAACTTCTCTTCCCTGCATGCGTATAGCATTTAGTTTTTGATCGGCATTGTCAGGTGTAATTGGACAAGCAGAACCTCCTCCGGGAACGTGAAGTATGTCGGTCTGCCTACCATCACTACCTAGTACTGATGCGAGTATCTTTTTGCTGCCTTCATTTTCTTTATCTGCTGTAAGAATAGCGGCCCCAGCACCGTCACCGAATAGTACGCAGGTGTTTCTGTCTTCCCAGTCGACCATGCTACTAAGTTTCTCTGCGCCTATTATTAAAGCGTTTTTNCGTTGTCCGCTACTTATGAAATTTTCTGCAATTTGCATTGCATAAAGAAACCCTGAGCACGCTGCAGAAACATCAAAACACAAGGCGTTGATGGCTCCAATGTTTTTTTGGACATAGCAGGCGGTAGAGGGGAAAAAAGCATCTGGTGAAATTGTTGCGACAATAATGAGATCAATTTCATCACTCGTTAATTTTGCGTCAGCCATTGCATCAACGGCTGCTTCTGTAGCTAGATCACTTGTTGACTGAGTGTCTGCAGCGATTCTTCTCTCTTTAATCCCTGTTCTCGTCGTTATCCATTCATCCGAAGTGTCTACAATTTTTTCAAGGTCTTCGTTTGAAAGAATTTTATCGGGTAGATAACTACCGGTACCAGAAATTTTAACGCTAAGTGACATTATTAGAAATAGTCTAATTAATTGTCGGTTGAATGAAAGTTTAGTTTTTGAATTTCGCTCTCAATGTGAGGATTTAGTTTTTGTCGTATTGACTGACTTGCGACTCTNATTGCATTTTTAATTGCAAATGCAGAGCTTCCTCCATGAGCAATAATACAAACCCCATTGACTCCAAGTAGTAAACTGCCCCCGTATTCTTCGTAACTACCTCGAGACATTGCTGCTTTGAAAGCTGGTTTTACTAGTTGTGCTCCAAGTTTTCGGAGAGGTGATTTTAACATTTCTTCTGTCACCCATTTTGCTACTGCTTTAGCTGTAGCTTCGCATGCTTTGAGAACAATGTTTCCAGTGAANCCATCGCATACCACGACATCAATTTCACTCGAGAATAAGTCGTTTCCTTCTACGTTTCCAANAAAGTTTAGCGAACTATCTTTCAATAAAGAAAATACTTCTTTCGTAAATGTTGANCCTTTTTCATCTTCTGATCCATTAGACATTAGTCCAACTTTAGGNCTTGGCTTGCCGTTTACCTCTTTAGCATAAACTGATCCCATAACAGCATATTGTAGTAGGTGAAAAGGTTTTG
Organism: Verrucomicrobiales bacterium; assembly: GCA_002705125.1. Classification (GTDB taxonomy): domain Bacteria; phylum Verrucomicrobiota; class Verrucomicrobiia; order Verrucomicrobiales; family DEV007; genus EC70. Next base: position 10,356 of record PAHQ01000074.1, read on the forward strand.
CTTCAGGGTTGGCACCTGCATCAACCAAATAGCAAGTTCCATATTCGTTTGGCATGGGGCTCGCAATTCCTGCGCGATCAACACCTTCAATGTTTCGAAGCTTTAATGTTGCTGCAGCTACAGCTGCGCCCGTGTTGCCAGCGCTAACAATTGCTTCACATTCTCCTGATTTAACGAGTTCCGTTGCGATACTAATAGAGGATTTCTTTTTTTTGCGAATCGCCATTGCTGGAGATTCATTCATTTCGACAATTTCTNAAGAATGAACAATTTCAACTTTATCTTTGTTTAATGCCCNGCTNTTCAGTTGAGCNTTTATTTCACTTTNATCTCCAACCAGATAAAGTTTTTCAATTTCTGGCCATTCATTAAGAGCCAAGCTAGCTCCTTCAACGTTCACTGCAGGGCCTCTATCTCCCCCCATAGCGTCGATTGCAATTCTCATTCTTGAAGTATTAATATTGTCCCAAAGGTGAAATTAAGTGTAAATACTTAAATCAATTAAAATATACGATAAAGTACAGTATNCAGGANAGNTACGCTTTTATTACGAATTGTAATAAATATGNTGAGNAAATTAATGATTCACCAAATAAATAGTCTAGAAACTATCAGCGGAAACATTCAATACATGTCGATCTCCGTAATAACCGCAGCTTGGACAGGCAATATGAGATGGAGTGACAGCNCCACAATTACCGCATTTATTGAGTTTTGGGGCGCGCCAACGATTCGCTCCTCTTCTTTTACGNGACTTGCTTAGTGATGTTCTGCTCTTTGGAACTGCCATTATAGAAAGTTGGTTAATCGATATTAAATTGGTCAAGTGCCTCCCATTGTTTAGAGGGGGCGTCATTCGTTGATTCCTCACCACTGTTTCCAGCATTTAAGCCTTCACTAAATTTTCCTGATGCAGGACAAGGTTCATTTTTTTCATCACCTTGGTCACATTTTAGAAAGTTTGGGAGGGCGAGGATGATATCTTCCCTTAGGGCATTCGTCAAGTCGATCGTTGAATTCCCTTCTATAGCAGTTAAAACAGAATGATTATCAAGATTTATGGTTTTTTCGAATAATTCCAAGCAGTGAGTGCACTGAAAGGTGAATTTTGATGAAAAATCGCCTCTTACCAGCAAATCTTCACCTAGGATAGAGGCTTCCGCATCGTAATTTAATCCCCCTGAAGGCTTTAAGAGATCAGAATCCTCTAATTGCCATATGTCTTCATTGAGAGATCCTCTAATGACTAAAGATTCACTTTCATTAATGTCACGAATGTCGATTATCATTGATTTCAAAGGCTATAATAGGTCATAAATTTAGATGCAATCCGGATAAAATCTAAAACTTAAAGTGATTTTAAATATTATTATTTAAATAAAAATTGAGATTTAATTTTTTTATNCATGATTTAAATGAAGTCTGATCATTCAAAAACTAATAAAACAAAGGAAGTAAAGGGTTCTAGTAATCCCTTGGCTGAGGCTTTGGAACGATTAGAGCGATCAGTCGCCCAGCGGGAAGGCAATCCGGTTGCCTCTTTAGTTAAATCGGTGAAAGAGGATGTAACCAGTGATAAAGAAACAAAGAAGATAAGAGACGCTGAATCTGTTCCGAACACTCAAGGCAGTTTTGATAACTCTAAGGAGAGTTTAGAAGAAATTAATGTCAACAAAATCGGCTCTAAGATATCTAGATTAAAACTAGCTTTTGTATTCTCCATTAGCCTTATTGTTATCTTTGCAGTAGCGGGATTTCTTATGTGGCCAAATATTAAGAATTTAGTCAACAAAGAGCTCGCAGTTATTCGCGAGGCTACAAAAATTGATGAGGAATCTTTAAAATCTGGAATTCTGGAAAAGTTAGGATCTGTCAATTCGCGGCTTGATTCGCTTTCNAGTAANATAGATCAAATCTCAAGTCTATCAGATACTTCTGCTATAGATGTTTATAAAGAGCTTGATTACCTCAGGCAAAGGAATGAATTAATTGCACTTGGAGATTTAGCTATTCATAATTCTGATAGAAAGTCTTTAGATAAATTAATTGATGCTAGAGAAAAGAATGCAGATGCGCGGTTACAAGCAGGAGCGGCTTCAGAAATTCTAAGAGTCAAGTTAGCTTATATGAATGGTTTGAGAAGGGGGAGTCAATCGATACCAGTTGGGCAGCTTTTTCCTGAATATGAAATTAGCGATGAGTTAAAATTAAATACTGACCAGTTGATTGGTTTGCTGGATAATCTTGAGGTGAGGGATGATCACAGGGTTAGGGCTGCGTACCTGCTTGCAGACAAAAGAAATGGAGAGGCTGCGATGGCTTTAGTTAACGTTGTTGCAAATGATGCTAATCTAGATGTCGTTCGTGAAGCAGCTATGACTTTTAGCGAATTAACTGGATTCAGAAACGAAGATTTACTAGATTCGAATTCTTTAATAAAATGGTGGCAGAAAAACTCAGACAGAGTTTTGCCTAATTTAAGCAATTAATTTGTTATTGTCTCGATCATTTCCTCGAGTTTTTTTCCATATTTGACGTAGGTGTCGAATTGTTCTTTATCTTTAATATTTTGATCTCCTTCATTGTTATCTTCCTCGTGGAANACTGAAGCAATGTGAGGNTCTATTGAAATGAATCCTTTATATTTATTATCGATTAGGTCCGTTAAAATTTCTNTCACTTGGCCATTTCCTTCACCAGGCATTGTGAAGTTACATTCTTTTTTATCGTTGTCCCAAACGCCATCTTTGATGTGAATATGCTCGATATGATTTTTGAGGGCTTCATAGAAGCTCCATGCGGTTTGCCTTGGATAAGGCCTTTGCTTTGACCTGTCGGCATTAAATACTGGATTGCCAGTATCAAAGACCCATTTCATGTTCGGTATTTCGTTTTGTAAATTAATTGCGTGAGTAACACTCATGCCTCCATAATTCATACAATTTTCATGGACTGGAATTATTCCATTGTCTTCGAACCTTTTTATGATGGATTTAAGTCTTTTTACTCTTTCGTCAAAATGCTGATCTTCGTGATCCTGTTCATCAGCATCTTCAAGTATTGAATAGCTCATTATTCTGACAATTTTAGATTCGAGAACTTGCATTCTTTTTATACATCTAGTCACTTCAGCTTCTGTGATTTCAAATGGATCAGTAATAGGGTGCGCCCAGTTGCCAATAGTAGAACCTACTCCGCAGACCTGAATATTTGAATTGACTAGAATCTCTGCGGCTTTATTGAATGCTTCCTCAGGAATTTCATGAATACTTCCTTTTTCGTATCCATCTACAGTTAAAAATCGAGCCTCAATATGTTGCCATCCAAGAGCTTTTGTCGCGGCGATTTGAGATTCTATACTGTCGCCAGCTTCATCAGAGATACCAGTTAATATCATAGTAATGGTCTATTATAAATTATATATAATCCTGTATTTAGGTCTTGTTCGATTGGGCAAAGTCATCAGCAGACGCAGTTGCTTTNGCATCTATTTTTTTCTTTTCAAAGGTCGANTTATCACCTTTTTCTTTTAATGTTGCTGAGTATTTTTCTGANGGCATAGGAAGCTGAATAGTGTTACCCTCCCAAGCTGATAGTAGAGCAGCATTGGCCAATTCAACGCTGTGGATGCCTTCAACTGCAGGAGATATTAGCTCTTCACCATGTAAAATTGAGTTTATGAAGTTCTGCATAATTTCAATATGTTGGCCACCTCTTCCTTCTATTGGAATTTTAACTTTCCATGTGTCTGGCTTTGAGAANCCAGACATTGATTCCAAACTAAAATTGGAACTTTGAGTTTCGTTTCTATCCCATAAAATCATACCATCATCAACAGTTAGAACTCCTCTTTCAGAAATAACTTCTAATCTGTTAACTCCAGGGGTCTCCCCTGTAGATGTTATAAAGGTGGCGTTTTTTCCATCTTTGTAACGAAAGTAAAGAGTGGCATCATCCTCAACTTCAATTTGATGATAGCGGCCAAAACCGAGNAATCCCGTAACTTCTTCAGGCATACCAAAAAGCCATTGGAATAGATCTAGATTATGAGGGCATTGGTTGAGTAGAACGCCACCGCCTTCACCCTTCCATGTTGCTCTCCATCCACCCATTGCATAATAGTATTCTGTTCTGAACCAATCAGTAACTGACCAATGAATTCTTCGTATTTCTCCTAACTCGTTTGAATCTATTAAGCGCTTCAGAGTTTTGTAATGCGGATCTGTTCTTTGATTGAACATAGCAGCAAATACTTTCTTTTTCCCTGTTCGTTCATATGCATCTATTAGTGCCTGGCAGTCTGTTTTATCAACTGCTAAAGGCTTTTCCATCAATAAATGAAGGCCAGCTTCCAGTGCTTTAATTCCTAACTCTTTATGAGAGGGGTGGGGCGTGCAAATGTGAATAGCNTCAATAAGTCCTGAATTAATCATTTCATCAACATCTGTGAACTGACTTTCTCCTTCTCTAGGTTCAGGAAGAGAAGTAGCTAGATCACATACCGCAGTGAGTCTGACGTCATTAACTTTACCACAAATAATGTTGTCTCTATGGGCCCTACCCATATTTCCCAATCCTACTATGCCATATCTTACGGTTTCCATTATATTATTAATGTAATTATTGAATTAATCCGCCTGCTTTTTTNCTGCAGATTTTTTCTTTGTTGTGGCTTTCTTTTTAGCCCTTGGCGGGAATTCCCACCCAAGTTTCCCTGTTGATTTGTCTAAAAGGAGATGAGCTTTGAAGGGGCGGCCTTTTTTAGAAATAAAACCATCGATAACTTCTGTTTTCCCCTCAACGAATAACTTTATTATCTGGTCTCTTGGCAATTCTTTTTTCAAAATCTCTTTTGATATTCTTGTGCCGCCCTTTTGCTTGTCTGAGGCCATGTCAGGGCAAATATAAGCTTTATCAGTTTCGTAAACTTTGACAGTTGCTCCATCTTCTAGTGAAGCCTCAGTAAGTAGCTGGTCGTCAGTTAAGTTTTTGGATTCTTCTNCTCTTTCTTCATCACCTTCAAAAATGAATTCAGGTTTCCATCCTCCGCGAGCCCCTTGAGCCATTTGTAGCTCTGCGGTGAAGGCTTGACCAAAACGATTTTTGAACGTATCGAAGGGTCCAATTCTGCCTTCCTCTAAAAGTGCTTTGGCTTGTCCAGGTGTAATTTCGTGACTGGCTATATGTTTATTCAGTTTAAACTTACATTCTGTCTCTCTGCATTCATAGCTACCATCAGTTTGCTTTAGTTCTTTTTCTTGGCAGTCAGGACAAGTTGCATGAAGGTCGTCAAATACTCTATTCGCAAGTTCTTCAATTTTCAAAGAGGTTCGATTAACGATCTCTTCGGTAAGATTTTTTATNTCTTCCATGAAAACCTCTCTACTTAGATTGCCGGTTTCCATTTGCTTTAACTTGTATTCCCAATCTCCAGTCATTTCTGGTGATCTTAGCGAATCAATGCCTATGTCATCTAGTAAATCAATGAGGGCTAAGCCCTTGTTGGAAACAACAAGATCACGCTTTTGCTGTTCATGACGGAATAAGTATTTATGAGCAATTAAGCCCTCGATAATAGCTGCCCTAGTGGCTGGTGTTCCAAGGCCACGTTCTTTCATGGCATCTTTAAGCTCCTCGTCATCAATCCTTTTGCCAGCTGTTTCCATTGCGCCTAGGAGAGTAGCCTCGTTGAAGCGAGCTGGAGGTTTGGTTTCCTCAGCTATAATCTCAATGTTTGAGGTCTGGGCTTTATCTCCAGTTTCCGCAGGTATTAATTCATTTTTCTCAGTTGCGACCCCTGGTTTGCGGCCATAGACCTCTAAATATCCNGGTTTAACTAGAACTTTACCGGTGGTTAAAAAAGAATCATTTTCTATTCTTGTTATTCTTCGAGTCGTTTCGAACTCAGCAGATGGGAAGAATATGGCAATTAGCCTTTTAGTAACGAGATCAAATATTTTTTGTTCCTGCTCTTTTAAAGCGGCTGTAGGAACTTTGCCAGTTGGAACAATTGCAAAGTGATCGCTGATTTTTGCATTATTNAAAATTCGTTTGTTTGGCTTTATCCATTTATTATTAATAACTTTGGATGAGCTGTCTATAATTTGCTGTTCTAGCGAAGCACTTGAAATTGAATTTGCGAAGCCTTCAATATGTGTGCTNATAGTATCTATNTAATCTTCAGGAAGGCATTTTGAATCAGTTCTTGGATATGTTAGTAATTTATGTCTTTCATAAAGAGATTGAGCTATGGCGAGCGTGTTACGGGCACTAAAACCGAATTTGCTAGAGGCTTCCCGTTGGAGAGTTGTTAGATCAAAGAGTTGGGGGGGCGCTTGCTTGGCAGGCTTTTTATTTTCTTCAATTACCCCAGGTTTNCCCTCGCANCTTTTTAGAACTTCTTGGGCATCATCTTCGGTCCAAATTCTATCGGCTCTNAGCTTGTCATTATTTTCGTCCTTCTTAAAATCTTCTCGGAACCATTTTCCATTATAAGATCCATNATCTGTTTCAAATTCAGCATGCACTTCCCAATAACTAGTNGGAGAAAAATTTCTTATTTCTTTTTCTCTTTCACTTAGTATCACTAATGTNGGAGTCTGTACTCTTCCTGCAGTAGTAACATTGAATCCACCATGTCTAGAATTAAANGCAGTCAAGGCTCTGGTTCCATTTAATCCAACAAGCCAATCACTTTCAGATCTACAAAGTGCAGCTTGGGCTAGAGGAATCATTTGATCGTCATCTCGAAGAGAATTGAAGGCGTTAATAATTGAATTATTAGTCATCGATTGCATCCACATTCTCTTTAGAGGTTTGTTAGATTCAGATATTTGAATNACATACCTAAATATGAGTTCACCNTCTCTTCCTGCATCACAAGCATTGATGATTNTGTCTACTTCTTTACGTTTAATTAACCTTTTGAGTAGGTTTAATCTACTTTCAGATTTGGCTATAGGCTGTATTTCGAAGCTCTCAGGAATGACTGGTAAATGCTTTATTCCCCAGGGAAGTTTTTTTCCATTNGGGCCAGAGGGCATCTTTAGCTCTACNAGATGACCTACAGCTGAGGAGATTATAGCTTGATCGGATTCAAAATAAGTATTTCTATCTTTACCTTTTTTTTCGAATTTGCCGAGCTCCTTAGAAAGTACCTTTGCTAGATCTGTGGCGACGCTGGGTTTTTCGGCTATTATAAGAATTTTAGACATCTTTGGGTTTTGAACCTAGAATGCTTTTTAACAATTAAGCAAATACGATTGTTTAATTTAACGATTTTTTTCGAGAGATTCTCACAAAAATATTTATCATTTGAAAAAAACGGTAAATATTTATTGGTTTTAATAAAAGAAATTTAGCTTCTTAGTGACTCGANTGCTTTTTTTATATCGTCTTCAGTAATGCTNTCAATTAGCTCTGCTTGTCCCAATTTATGNAGTACAACAAACCTNATTTTACCATTTTTGAATTTTTTATCAGTTTTCATTATACTGAGAATATCATCAGTGGATATCGATGGCGCTAAAACTGTGGGCAGATCAAATTTTCTAAGAGCATCCATAATTTGATTCTCTTGTTCATCAGGGAAGTTGAAAACTTTCGAAGAAATTTTATTAGCAGCTATTATTCCTAGGCTTATAGCTTCACCATGTAACAAATGACCGTAGCTGCCAGCAGCCTCTATTGCATGACCGATTGTGTGTCCGTAATTAAGGTGAGCGCGTAAACCACTTAACTCTTTTTCGTCTGCTTCAACAATGCTTCGTTTNATTTCGACGTTTTTGATAATTAAATCTTCAAGGTTTTCGGGGCCATCCACATTCATTATGCTCTGAAACATGGATTCATCCCTGATCGCTGCATGTTTAATAACTTCCGCAAAACCCTCATTAAATTCTCTTTGGGGTAAAGATTTGAGAGTGAGTGTATCTGAGATTACAAGTTTAGGATGGTAGAATGAACCAATTAAGTTTTTTCCTTCTGGAGTATTGACGCCAGTTTTACCACCTACGGAGCTATCTACTTGAGAGACAACCGTGGTAGGAATTTGGACAAGTGGTACTCCTCTATAAAATATTGATGCNACTAATCCAGCCAAGTCGCCTATAACNCCACCTCCTAGAGCAATAACAAAAACATGACGGTCNTGACCTGCGTTGATCATTTTNCGACATATGTTTTCAACGNTACTTAGTGATTTGCTCGATTCTCCAGAAGGTACTGAAATTAATTCAGATTTNATTCCTTCTTTTTTTAATGATTGCTCAACTGTCTCAGCGTAAAGAGGCGCAACGTTAGAGTCTGTTATTACTGCGCAAGTATTTCCAATTTTTAGATTTGATATTAGAGAACCGCATTGCTCTAGTATGCCTTTGGAGACAATAATTTCATAGGAANCACTTTGGAGTTCGACTATTGCAGAATGTTGTTTAATTGACATTTTTCATTGAGTTTATTGNACTCATTAAATTTCTAATCTCTGACTCTGGATCGTCCTTTACGCTTAGGCAAACTTTTTGAAATCCAACCTCTCTCTTAAACCAAGTTATTTGTCTTTTGGCGTAATTTCTAGAGGACTTTTGGATGTTTGATATGGACTCCTCTAGACTTATTTTTCCACTCANGTATTCTTTGATTCCTTTTATTCCTATAGCTTTATTNGCNGTTTCAGAAATATCGTCTGGTAAATTTTTAATTTCTTCTGGTGCTCCACTTTCGAACATAGTGATAACTCTAGAGTCAATTCTATGATAAAGTTCCTCTCGAGGACGCTCTATTAATACTCCATGGAACTTTGGGCTGTTATTCTNCCAATTCTTTTTGACTTCGGACATCGGTTCTCCGCAAAGAATTGAAATTTCNAGTGCTCTGACTAGGTANCGCTTATTTTTNAGATTTATAGTCANTGCGCCTACTGGGTCGATTTTTTGAATTTTTTCGATAAGTTTTTCTATTGGGAGATTTTCAAGTTCCTTTCTAATGTTTGGATCGCTAGCCGGTAAATCTAAGAGACCATGAGTCAAACTTTTAATGTATAATCCGCTGCCGCCTGTCACAATAGCGAGCTTGTCACTCGCATTAATTTCAGCGATTTTGTCTTTTGCTAAGACGGAATACTTCGCGGCGTTTGATTCCTCCTTTAGACTAAGAGTTCCGTAAAGGTGGTGTGGCGCTTGATTAAGCTCATCCTTGCTTGGAGCAGCGGTAACAATTTCAATGTCTTGGTACAATTGAAANGCATCAGCATTGACTATCTCGCCGCCCACGTCTTTAGCAATATGTGAAGCAAGAGAGCTTTTCCCCGATCCAGTTGGGCCCACTATATAAAGTGCCCGCATTTCATTCAAACCTNTGAGAAGTTAAGCGTCATCACGGCCAGCGCTTTTTGCTCCATTTACAATAAGTTTTCTTTCTAGATATATTTTTTCATGCATTTTTTTTGCTGCATCCTGAGCAGTTTCTGCAGTATTCATTTCTACAAAGGCATAACCCTTAGAGCGATTGTTTCCTCTGTGTCTTACGACCTCCGCGCTTATGACTTCTCCGCATTCACTAAACAGCTCTTTTAGATCATCATCAGTAGTTTTATAAGGAAGGTTTCCTACGTAAAGCCTACCTGTGGTGATCGGAATTTTTTCTGGAGCCTTACGTTGCTTGTTCTGTCTATTTGGGTTTTTTTTGTTAATTCTGTTCTGAGGAGAATTTTTTCTGTTTCGAGGGTTTTTCTTTGTAACCTTTCTCTTGGCTTTCTTTTTNCCNATTCCAAAAAATTCGAGGATACGATTAATTAGTGATTTCTTTTTTGCTCTTCTCGGGACTTTTTGTTTTATATGTCTACGATTTCTATTTCTGTTTTGGTTTGAGTAATTACGATTTCTGCCGTTTCGTTGGCCAGAAGATGATGATTCTTTCATAGTCTCTTCTCTGATGTCGGTGGTTGGTATTCTTATGGCAGGAGAGTTTGGTGTTCATTAATTTGTTTAGTTTGTTCAAATTTATGATTTTTCGTGATAACAATGCTCAGATTTTTCCTGCGATATTTTTGAGTTCTCCTAATTAATACTAGTTAGTAACTTCTGNGTATCTTGTATCGCTCAAATAAAATTAGGACCAATTCAATTCTAGCAGAAGTTCATAGAGAAAACCTTANAGCAAGATAATCAGACTATTCTTTGGAGCAAGATTTTTCACCTACTTCCTACATAGACTTAATAGAAATGCTATTTAAAAGCTTTTATAGATAAAAACTTTATATCTTTTCTGCCAATTACCAAAAAATTCATTATTAANNAAATTCACGTACATTGTNAGTAAGCACTCCTTGCACTGGTCTTTATGATAGTTAAGTTAGGTGAAGTTTTATATATGAACGCGCAGAAATTCATCGTACTCATTACATGTGTAATCATTCCTNATATTTTATTGGAAGTGGCTTATTCGCAAAATAGGCAGGGATTTCAGGTGAATTCTTACATTGTAGTTGATTTTCATTCAAAAAAAATTCTTTCCGCTAAAGATATCGATAAGAGGGTTCAGGTTGCCAGNCTTACTAAGATTGCGACNTCAATGGTTGTTCTTGATTGGGCAGATGCCACTAATATTGATCTTGGAAATAATTTAATTGTTCCGCAAAGTGCATCTTCAATAGGTGGCCCAAATCAGCTAGGTTTAGTTCCTGGTGATCAGATGAGCATTAGAGACGCTTTGTACAGTGCTCTTTTAGGTTCTAACAACTGGGCAGCTGAAGCACTAGCACAACATGTTGGGAGAGATCTCCTGCTTAGAGAAGGAAGAAGGGGGGATCCAGTAAAAGAATTCGTTAAAAATATGAATGCGCTTGCGCGTAATAATGGGGCAAAAAATACTAAGTTTACTAATCCTCATGGAATGGATCATTTAGGCAAGCCCCCTTTTTCATGTGCTGGTGATGTGGCTAGGCTTTCTATTTATGCCATGAATAAAGCCTCTTTCTCTTTTATGTGTTCTCAAAAACAGAGAGAGGTTTCAGTTCTCACAAGGGATGGTCTNAAGAAATTTTTGATCAAAAATACTAATAAAAATCTTGGTTTAGACGGTATTGATGGAATTAAAACTGGTCAAACTTCTAGAGCTGGCCCGTGTTTGGCAATGGCGGCAGAAAAACAGGCTATAGTTAAAGAATTGCTAGACGGTAAAAAGCAAGTCATACCAAGACGTCTCATAGTTGTTGTGTTAGGTTCTCAGGACCGATTTGCNGCTTCAAGGTCCTTGCTTCTAAGAGGGTGGCAGAAGTTTGAAGCCTGGAATAGTCAAGGTCGACAGGTTTTGAGTAGAAATGACTTCTTGTCTACAACGAAAGAGTAATAGAATTAAAACATATTATGACAAATTAACGCTAAAGGTAATGGACAAACTTATTCAACTTCTTAAAGAAAATGGGAGATGCTCGGTGGAAGAGATATCTTCACAACTTGGATTAAAAGCAGATCAGATAGAAAAGAGAATATCAGATTTGATAGATTCTGGGGTTATTCTTGGATTTACCGCTATCACTGATTCTAGTAAATTAGATGAATCAGATACAGTTTCAGCATTAATTGAGGTGAAGCTTACTCCGGAAAGGGGAGGTGGCTTTGACCGCCTTGCCCGAAGAATCGCAAAGTTTGATGAAGTTGAAAGTTGTATGCTAATGAGTGGAGGATATGACCTTTGCGTGGTAATTAGTGGAAGCTCTTTACATAATGTGGCAACTTTTGTCGCAGAAAAGTTAAGCACCCTAGAGGGAGTAATCTCTACAGCTACACATTTTCAATTAAAAACATACAAAACTAACGGCTTTCTTGCAGAATCGGATGCTTCTGGTGAGAGGTTGCCAGTCAGCCCTTGAGTCAAGAAATTAAAAATTAAGAAAATTTGATGTCCTTCAATGACAAGATAGCAGAAAAAGTTAAGGAGATTCCACGATCTGGAATTCGAGATTTTTTTGAGCTCGTTCTTGGCAGAGATGATGTTATTTCTCTTGGTGTGGGAGAGCCTGACTTTTCAAGTCCTTGGCATATAAGAGAGGCTGCAATTTATTCTTTAGAGAAAGGTGAGACTAGTTATACCTCCAACCTAGGTATGGAAAAGTTGAGAAAGGCTATATCTTTAGCGGTTCAAAAACAATTTACTGTGACTTATGATTATCGCAGCGAAGTTCTTGTTACTGTAGGCGTTTCTGAAGCTCTAGATCTTGCTTGTAGAGCATTGTTAAACCCTGGGGACGAAGTAATATATCATGAGCCATGTTATGTGTCATATGATCCTAGCATAAGCCTTGCCTATGGATGCCCTATTTCTGTTCCTGCTCGCCCTGAAAATAATTTTGAGATTCGGGCGGAAGATATAGAAAAAAAAATCAGCCCTAAATCCAAGATTTTAATTTTGAATTTTCCGACGAACCCAACTGGAGCAGTCATGAAACAAAAAGAGCTTCAGGACATAGCTGATTTGTGTATTGCTAAAGATCTAATTGTTATAACTGATGAGATTTATAGTGAGTTGGTTTACGAAGAAGATTACAAACATGTTTCTATTTCATCATTACCTGAAATGAAGTCTAGAAGCATACTGCTTCACGGGTTTTCGAAGGCTTATGCGATGACGGGTTTTAGATTGGGGTATTCATGTGCTCCGGCAGAAATCACAGAGGCCATGATGAAGATTCATCAGTACTCAATGCTTTGCGCGCCAATAACTAGTCAAGTTGCAGCAATTGAGGCTTTAGAAAATGGATCCAAATCTGTAGAAAAAATGAGACGTGAGTATAAGTCTAGGCGTGATTATATGGTTGGTGAATTTAATGATATGGGACTACCATGTCATATGCCTGGGGGCGCTTTCTATGCGTTTCCTGATATTAGAGGAACTGGGCTCTCTAGCAAAAATTTTGCAACTAATCTGCTCGATACGGAAAGCGTTGCCGCTGTGCCAGGTGATGCGTTTGGCGTTAGTGGTGAGGGTTTTTTAAGATGCTGTTATGCAACGGATATTAATTTAATTAAATCTGCAATGAAAGGATTTAAAAGATTCGTTGACTCTATAAAGTAATGAATGCGTCTAAAACTGTTACCCTTACGGAGGAGCAGATTTCTGAAAAGGCGTTGGCTCACGTATTGCCCATATCAGTCTTCATGGTCCTATTGGTCGTGATTTCATTTTTAGAGTATTTTGGTTTTGTTGTCTACAATGAAGATATCTATCCCTGGTATCGATACGCGCCAGAACAGTGGGTCTATCCTTTACAAACAATTATTTGTCTTATCCTGATTAAAAAGTATTGGTCAAAATTTGAGATCGGACTCTTAAAAGGATTTAAATTTTCAATCATAATGGGGGTTGTCGGTATCTCAATATGGGTATTGCCAGGGCATTTATTTGGTGTAATGGAAATGGATGAAGGCTGGTGGAAATACTTCGGATTCACAGATAGGAAAGAGGGTTTTAATCCATCGGATTTCCTTGGTTCAAATGAGTCTTTTTACTGGTTGGTGGTGATTTTCAGGTTCCTGCGTATGGTTTTAGTTGTTTCAATAATTGAGGAAGTTTTTTGGAGAGGTTTTCTAATGAGATATATTTTAGATAGGGATGGAAATTATTGGAATCAGCCTTTTGGTAAATTTTCATTAAGAAGTTATATTATCGTCACTTTCCTTTTTATGTTCATACATGCTCCTTCCGATTATGTCGGAGCATTTATTTATGGATCCATAACTTATTATGTTGCCGTTAAGACAAAGAGTTTATTTGCATGTATAGTAATGCATGCGGTAGCAAATCTTTTGTTGGGTTGCTATGTATTAAAAACTGGAAATTTTGGATACTGGTAAATGAAAATTGGAATAGCTCAAATTAACCCGACGGTTGGAGGCCTTGAGGAAAACGTCAAATCTATTCTCTTTAGGTATAGAGAGCTAGTATCTATGGGGGCAGATTTAGTTATAACGCCGGAGCTCTCATTGACTGGTTATCCGCCCAGGGACTTGCTTTTTAAGTCTCATTTTGTTGCTGATAATCTTGAAGCAATTAATGAAATAATTGATGAAATAGGAGAGGTTCCTATCATTCTTGGATACGTCGATCTAAACACTAAGGATTCAGGAAACCCCTTTGAAAATGCAGCATTAATAATTCAAAATGGGCAAAGGATAGGTAAGGTGACTAAGAGCCTGTTACCGAGTTATGATGTTTTTGATGAAGCTCGGTATTTTCAGCCTTCTAAACGAGTTCAGGTTCAGAATATTAATGGCAAAAGAATTGGTGTTACAATATGTGAAGATATATGGAGTGAAGATTTCCTTCCATCAAATTTGTATACTAAGGATCCAGCAGGCGAGCTTGCTAAGGAAGGAATAGATATACTCTTAAATTTGAGTGCTTCGCCCTTCAATCGTGGAAAGACTAAGGAGAGGTATTCGATGTTGTCGTTTTTAGCTCGAAGGGTTCAAGTTCCATTGATTTATTGTAACGCTGTTGGAGGAAATGATGAGCTAATATTTGATGGGAATTCATTAGCATTTTCTGCCTCAGGTGAATTGTTGGCTCAAGGAAAAGCATTTAAAGAAGAGTCTATATTGGTGGATACAAAATCCCCAAAAATTGAAAAGAGAAAATTTGAAGATTTAGAAGAAATATATGANGCNTTNGTTTTAGGNNTAAGAGATTACAAAATNAAATGCGGNTTTAAGACTGCTCTTATTGGTTTAAGTGGAGGTATTGACTCNGCTNTNACTGCTGTCTTAGCCGAGAGAGCATTTGGTTCTGAGAATGTTTTTGGAGTGACTATGCCAAGCGAATTTAGTTCGAAAGGCAGCATTAAAGATTCCTTGTCTTTGGCCAATAATTTAGGTCTAAGTTTTGAAGAAATTCCAATAAAAGGTTCATTTGAAAGTTTGAAGTCTGACTTAAGCGAGATTTTTAGAGAAGATGATGAAGACATTACTGAGGAAAATATGCAGGCTAGAATTAGAGGGCTTCTTCTAATGTCTATTTCAAACAAGAAGGGTCATTTGCTTCTGACTACAGGTAATAAAAGTGAACTTGCGGTAGGCTATTGCACTATCTATGGAGATATGTGTGGAGGGTTAGCTGTAATTAGTGATCTTCCAAAGACATTAGTTTATGATTTATCAAAATGGGTAAATCGTGACGAGGAGATAATACCTTGGAGTACGATTGAAAAGGCTCCTAGTGCTGAGCTCAAACCGAATCAAAAAGATCAAGATACACTTCCAGAGTATGAACTATTAGATCAGATTTTAGATCTTTATATAGATCAATCTATGGGTGTTTCGGCAATTATTGAAAAGGGCTATGATGAGGAAACGGTTAAATGGATTGCAAAAAGNGTAGATGCTAACGAATGGAAAAGATGGCAATCTGCGCCAGGGCTCAGGGTGACTGGTAAGGCATTTGGTGTAGGTAGAAGAATTCCTATTGCTCACCGATATAATGATTAAGGTCATTGCTTGACCAAGCTCTTCATAGAATGAATGGTTTCGTATGATTGATCCTTGCGAATTTGCCAATCCTCAGCTCAGAGACTTAGTTCCGTATGAACCAGGAAAACCTATTGAGGATGTAGCACGAGAGCTTGGTCTAGAACCAGAGAACATCATTAAGTTGGCATCAAACGAGAACCCTCTTGGTCCTTCGCCAAAAGCTATCCAGGTTATGAAGTCTTTAGCTAGTGATGTGCATGTTTACCCTGATGGGGGTGGGTGGAAGTTACGAAATGCTATTGCTAAAAAGTTTTCTTTATCCATGGATAATATTATACTTGGTAATGGATCTAATGAGATAATTGAGTTCTTGGGGCATTCATTTTTGGAACCTGGTGATGAGGTGATTGTAGCAAACCATGCTTTTGTTGTTTATAAATTGATGGCAACCCTTTTTGGTGCAAAGACCATAGAAGTTAATGACCCGGGCTTCGTTCATGATCTTGAAGCTATGGCGGATGCAATAAATGAAAGAACGAAGCAAATATTTATTGCAAACCCAAATAACCCAACAGGAACACTTGTTACCCAAGAGGCTATTGATAGGTTCATGGAACGTGTTCCAGAAAATGTAATTGTAATTTTCGATGAGGCC
Organism: Verrucomicrobiales bacterium; assembly: GCA_002705125.1. Classification (GTDB taxonomy): domain Bacteria; phylum Verrucomicrobiota; class Verrucomicrobiia; order Verrucomicrobiales; family DEV007; genus EC70. The sequence continues at coordinate 26,472 of PAHQ01000074.1, forward strand.
TATTACGAGTTTCTAGANACTCCCCCAGATACTTTAAAGTTNATTAAGGAGGGACGGAATGTGGTTGTAATGAGGACTTTCTCAAAAATTCAAGGTTTAGCAGGTTTGAGNATTGGTTATGGAATTACGACTCCATCANTGTCTTCAATTCTNCAAAAAACGAGACAGCCTTTCAATGCTAATCTAATTGCTCAGGAGGCCGCTTTAGCTGCACTAGATGATGATGATCATCAAAATAAGACGAAGAAGATAACAGATGAAGGGAGAAGCCTTTTCCAGAGTGAATTTGAAAAGATGGGGATTGAGTATGTTCCGAGTTACGCAAATTTTGTATTATTAAAGGTTGGTGATGGTGACGAAGTATTTCAAAAGATGCTTAGCGAAGGAGTTATTGTAAGAGCTATGAGGGGATACAAACTGCCAGAGTGGATAAGAGTATCTATAGGGACTATGGAAGAAAATTTAAAGTTCTTAGAACTACTAAGATTAATTAATTCCTAAAGATAAGAGTTTTTGTGGAAGATACAATAGTAGCGATAGCTAGTCCTCCCGGACAAGGGGCNGTTTCTCTCATTAGAATTTCGGGTTCAAAATCGCTTCAGATTGCTGAAAAGATTTTTAAGGGAAATAAGTTAAATTGGGCAACGATCCCTAGGAGTCAGCATTTTGGAAGCATTGTCAACAATAAGCAGGATAAGTTAGACGGTGTGCTCATTACATTTTTTCGAGGCCCTAATAGTTATACAGGAGAAGATACGGTTGAAATTTCTTGCCATGGAGGAATGCTTGTAACGCAGGCTGTTTTGGATGTGGTAATTGAAGCTGGGGCAAGGCCCGCTGAGCCTGGTGAGTTTTCAAAGAGATCCTTTTTAAATGGTAAGATGGATTTAACACAGGCAGAAGCAGTTATGGATCTTATATCGGCTAGGACTTCATTAGCTATGCGAGCTGCGAATTCTCAACTCGATGGACGTTTAGGGGAGCGTGTAGAGGATATAAAAAATGAAATATTAAATATTCTGGCGCATGTAGAGGCATATATTGATTTTCCTGAGGAAGACATTGCCNCTGAAGCCATTGAAAAAATTATTGAAAAATTAATCACTTTGGTTAAATCGATAGGGCAGCTCATTGATACCGCTGAGCAGGGGAGAATTCTTAGAGAAGGGTTATTGGTTGCAATTGCAGGTCCTCCTAATGCTGGAAAATCTAGTNTCATGAATGTTCTATTGGGCTTTGATAGGGCGATAGTCAGCGATATCGCTGGGACGACTCGAGATACTATCGAAGAAATGGTTAACATAAGAGGGATACCTGTTCGCTTAATAGATACAGCCGGAATCAGAGATGTAGATGATCTAATCGAAGGTGAGGGAGTGGACCGAGCAAAGAAGGTGATCGAAAGAGCGGACCTTGTTCTTTTAGTTTTAGACGGATCTGAACCACTGATAGAAATGAATAATTTNATTCAAAAGAACTTAGAAAGTTTAGACCGACTTGTTGTTATTAATAAGAATGACTTAGGGGTTCATGAATCCTATAGATCCTTGGNAGGTATTAATGTTTCATGTGAAAAAGAAACAGGTCTTGATGATTTGGCTAACGCTCTTGTAGATCATTGCATGACTGGAAGTGACACTTTTAGCAGTGATCTAGTGGCAGTGAATTCAAGACATAGGGCTTGCCTGGAAACTTCCAGAAAGGAATTAATTAAAGCCAAAGACGCTCTAACTGAGGGAGTCGATAGTGAGTTTGTTTCTGTAGACTTAAGGTGCGCGCTTGACTCTGTGGGCGAAATTGTAGGAAAAGCCGATGTCGAGGATTTGTTAGGAAAAATTTTTGGAACCTTCTGTATTGGTAAATGAATTATGTGGGAGTGACGCCTTTTTTTAAAATAATGTTAGCATACTTTTTGCAATCCCCTGTTGCGACAACTGCGAAAGCAGATCGGCTCCTNTNGTAAAAATCAAAACGCTCCAATTTCTCGATTGAGATTTCTTTAGTTGAGTAATTTTTAATAATGCGGGAATAACCTTTTTCGATTTCTGGATTTGCTTTATCGCCTTCGACAGGAGTCATCATTGTAATAGGTTTCTCGACGAATTCATCCAGCGCAAATAACGGCATTATTCCGTTTAATAAGTCATTAATTATCAATCCGTCTGCCCTAAGACAAGGAGGGCCTAGGCTTTCAGAAGGGAAGTGTGCGTCAGCAATAACTATTTCATCACCGTGTCCCATAATGCATAGAGTTTTTAGTAAATCAGGACTTATTAATGGAGAGATGCCGATTAACATATATCTTTTAAATTTAGACCGCTACCCAATGAATTGCTTATCATTTTGGATTTGAAATCTTCCATAAATGCCCATCGCTTCTAATGAATATTGAGTTATTAGCAATGGCTGGAGTGCCGAGTATTGTTTCTCCTAATTCTATGCTTCCACGTAGAATTCCTTCTTTTCCATTTATGTCTATTGATTGGAATACACCTTTTCTTTCGGAGGCAACATAAATGTGGCCATTTGATGAAACAGGNGAACCGCTAAAGGGTCCTTCAAGACGAAGCCTCCACAATCTTTCACCTGTATCTTTTTTTGCAGCGTTGAGTACTCCTGCTCTGTTTATGATGTAAATATTATCACCTACAATGATTGGGCTTGATGTTCCGGGGCGTAATTGAGATTCCTGCCACACAATCTCTGGAGTGTTATTATCTTTCCTGGGCTTAATTGCGGTTATGCCATTTGAGGGTACATACAATATTGCACTATCGGCAGACGTCACACTGGATGGAATTGTTGAAGCTCCTTCGTTGTAACTCCACTGTACGGTTCCNGACTTTGCACTTACGCAAGTTATTCCTTCGCTTCCTTGAATTGCAACTTCTTTATCATTAAGTCTAATAGGTGAGGTCCAATTAGCTTTCTTCGTTCTTGCAAGNTTCCATATATTTGAACCATCTTTTAGATTAATGCCAGACACAAAGGAATCGCTATCGTTTTCGATTTGAACAATTAAAGTTCCGTCTACAATAATGGGAGAGCTTGCGAGTCCTAGGCTATTACTTGCATTTGGGTAGTCTTGCATTAATCCTCTTATCCACTTCAAGTTACCATCAAGGTCTAGGCAGATAAGGTCATTACTTGAGTATAATGCATAAATGTTTTTTCCATCGCTGACTGGAGTTGGAGCTGCCACGCAAGTCTTCTCATGGCAGATTGTTCTCCCTGTAGCCCAGAATTGTCGCTCCCACTCGATTTCACCATTANCCTTNTTAGCACAAATCACGTGGAGTCTACTTTGATCTGCAGTTGAGGAGGCTGTGAGAAAAACGCGGTTTTCTATAACAATTGGACTTGATAATCCCCTCCCTGGTAGGGGCGTTTTCCATGCAATATTATTCTTACTTAGATTTGTTGGGGTTTCTGATTTTAATGATATGCCTCGGTGATCATTTCCTCTAAATTGGAGCCAATCTTCACCGCTTGCGATTTGGCTAAGAGATAATACANATACGAAAGCTAAAACTTTATTTGTAGTAATCATGATTTTTTAGGTCTTCTTGAGCGTCGCTCTGATTNNTCTTTGACTGGAGTGGCTTCTCTGTTTGAAGCAAGTATCGCGACTCCGCTTTCATCGCATATTCGTAATTGAAATTCCCACTGAACGGTCCATTCTTCGGTTTGTTCATTTTGACAGGCTTTAACTAATATAGTATTTTTACCTTTCTTTAACTGGATATTCATTTTGTATTGGTCAATTTTTTGTCCNCTGTGATATTCATCTCGACCAAAAATAAAGTCTCCATTAACCCAAATTTTCCATGCGTTCTTACACCCGAGTCTAAGTTCAGCTGTTCTTGATGAAATTGACTCAAATTCTGTATATGCGTATGCTACGCTTTCTTTAAGTAGGCCTAGAGGCTTGTTGAAATCAATTTTACCGAAGGGGTCATAACTTTCTATTTGCTTCCATCGTGCTGCTTGGCCTTTTCCTTCATATTCANATTCTAAATTTATTTCATTTTCAGGTGGGTAAACTTTTTCAAAGCCATTGCGATTAGTATTATCGAATGGTCCAATCGAATGCCAACGCATTAAAAAACCGAAATGTTTTGGAAGGTCTACTTTTGCTCCTAGCCTTTTAAGGGACTCAGATAGTGGCTTTACTTGATTAGCTTCAATTGCGGAGTTCAAAGCCTGACGGTAAATAAGAATAGCTGAGTTNTTTTTTCCTTCTTCTTCNAAGGATTTTCCTTTCTTCATTAATAGTGATATAGCATCTCGCCTAAGCTCGGGGCTTGGGTCGTTGAGGAGACCTGGAATTATTTCAGCAGCTACTTCAGGATCGTTTCTCTTGATTAATTCAAAGGCAAAGCGCCTCGCTCGTGATGGGTTTTTTTTATCTAGAAAATATTCACCTAGTGTATTGTTTGATATCTTCTGGTCTTCCTGCAGGTTTTTAAATACAACTTCTGCAGCAGATCGAAGCCAGTTCGATGCGACTGGTCCCGCTTCATTCATTGCACNAAAAATCGACATTAGCGTTTTTTGATCTGGTTGGTTTATTAATTCTTCCCATGCCTCAGAAGCTCTTGAGTTACCCTTACCTTCGGGCCCAATGGCCAATATTGTCTCTATCGAAGTCGAAGTTTGATTTGCAAGTAACGGAAGGTAATTAATTGCTAAAGACATTAGCACAAATAAACTTTTCATAGGAATATATTAATGTGCGGTTACCAAAGAGATCAAGACTACATGAATTTAATATTTTAAGTGCATTTGGAATAAAATTTATCAGCTTATTTAGAACATCGATTCCATTGTACCGCCCTTTTTCTTATTACCCCAAGAATAATGTCGGTCTTGAAATGCTGGAGTTCTTAGTAAATATTAAAGTATGTCTCTAACAAACTCTAATAGTAGTTCTCGCCGAAAATTTATAAAAAGCACAACAATATCGGCTATTTCTATGCCCTTTATNGCTTCAGGTCTTCGAGCTAATCCTCCTAGCGAACGTTTAAGGCATGCAAGTTTCGGAGCAAATGGGATGGCGGGCGCTGACGTAGGGTCCCTTGCACGCAGTAAACATTTTGATTTAGTGGCCGTTGCAGATATTGACCTAAAGAGAGCGGAAAGCATTAGGAAACGTTTTCCGAAAGCTAAATTTTATCAGGATTGGAGAGAGCTATTAGAAAAAGAGGACAAGAATATTGACTCTGTTAACGTTTCAACTCCTGATCATATGCATGGTCCTATAGGTTTGGCTGCTATGGACCTAGGAAAGCATTGTTATGGGCAGAAGCCTTTGGCTCATAATATTAAGGAATGTCGAGCAATGTCAGAGATGGCAAAGAATAAGAAACTAATGACGCAGATGGGAATTCAGATATCGTCTGCATTTACGGAAAGGTTAGTTGTTAGTTTGGTTCAGCAGGGAGCAATAGGTAAAGTAACAAGAGTTCATTCTTTCTCAGGTAAAAAGTGGGGAGATATGGGGCCAGTTCCTCAAAAAGAGGATGAAATTCCGGAGGGATTTGATTGGGACCTTTGGTTAGGTGTTGCCAAATCACGCCCCTATATATCTGGATATTATCACCCAGGAAATTGGCGTAAAAGACGAGATTTTGGTACAGGTACTTTTGGTGATATGGGGTGTCATATTTTTAGTGGTTGGTATCGATCATTAGGCCTTACTTCTCCTCTATCCGTTGTTTCACATGGTCCTGCTTCCAATGAGCATAATTGGGCGATTAATGCCAATATTGATTACGTTTTCCCTTCAACCCAATTCACNCAAGAAGGTAANGTATCTGTTACGTGGTATGACGGTGATGCAAGGCCACCAAAAGAAGTAGCTGACCTTGTTGGGGGTAAAGTACCTAGCCAGGGTAGTATTATAATAGGCACCGATGGAGTATTACTTGCGCCACATATGTCGACACCAACTTTGTATCCAAAGCAGAAATTTGAAGGGTTGAAATATCCAAAGCTTGAGCCTCGTGATCATTATATGGAATTCGTTGAATCTGCTCGAGGTGCTAGTGGTAAAAAACCTTCAGCTAACTTTGAAGACTACTCCGGCCCATTGACTGAGACCGTTTTACTTGGTTGCCTTGCTACACTTTTCCCAGGAGAAAAACTTGATTGGGATACTGAAAAGCTGAAGGTTACTAACAATGTGAAGGCAGATCTTCAGGTTGGCAGGGATTATCGGGAAGGTTGGAAGCCAAAGGCTATCATCTAAGTCTCGTGAAATAAGGGTTTTGGGAATCGCCCCCAACCAACGTCGAATCCTCAATTCTAAAAGTCTTCTTCGGTATTTTAACTTAGTGGCTGTTAGGTTTATTAACCAAATAACTTTCCAAAAGTTTTAAAAGCGAGGACGAGTGTCACTATTAAACCCATAGTGACTGACCACAGCATCCATTTAGATATTCGTGGCTTTTGTTGATCTCTTTGATTGATTTTAATTCCTAAAAATAAAAGAGCTAATGCTAGTGTAGGCCCTCCCAAAATGGTAGATGCTTGTGCGATTATAATGGGGTCTATACTATTTTTTGAATCTGGATCTATAATAGCAAAAAAGGCTCCGAGGAGACCTGCCAGCAAAGCCAATNCGGTGCAGTGNTTTGACCATTTGGAATCGATTCTATTTCCTTTCCCAAAACCGTCCGCAAGGAGACGTCCTCCAATCATTGCATTAATTAGAAACGAACTGAGGGCCCCAGCGAAAATCCCGAGAGTGAANATTATGCCCGCCCAACTTCCAAANAGGTTCTCCATTTGAATGGCNACATCNGTTACAGTTTCGAGTTNGATGGNTTTTCCTGACAATGTAGAGGCGGCGGTTANCATTATGACGAGTGTTATCAGGCCNAGNGTTGNGATNCCAATTACTGTATCNACAAAAGTTTCTTTGACGTTATTAGANCTCCAGCCACGGTCCCTNACTAGGTATGCTTGATAAAAGGCGCCAGCAATTGAGAACGTAGTAGCNATAAGTGCAAATACAGACAATGGATCTTTATTTTNCGGTAGGCTNGGTTTGAGNCCTTTNATTGACTCGATTAATGAAGGTTTGCTGATGATGCAGTTAAATATGAAAGCAATAACCATGAGTCCAACTAAGACTTTCATCAATTTTTCAACTGGCCTGTATAAAGATTTTGATCGGTAAACGACTAATAACAAAAAAGAATTNAGCGCAATTAAAGCNGTGGTTGGGAGGTGATTCCGTATAAATACTGAGTGATGATTGTCACTGTATGGAGCTATTGCTTTAAAAACAGCCATGTTGTTTGATGTCTGAAATCCGGCAGCGATCAAGAAAACTGTCAAACCAACAAATATTGCGGTAACCCTGCCAAAGCTCTTTGCAATTTCGTCACAAGGTGTTCCTTCCATGAATACCCCTAACCTTGCAGAAAGAGCTGAGCTTCCGATCATTAAGAATACTGCTAGTGCAATGACCCATGTCATTGAATAACCGAAATCGGCACCTGTCTTTGATGCGGAAAGGATACTCCCAGGTCCGCAGACAACTGCCGCTACGATAATAGCTGGTCCAATGCTTTGAAGGCGCTTATTCATTAATCAAATTTTTCTAGGATTGAACAGCCGCACGTGGGTTGGTCTGTGTGATTTGTTCTATCTGTGCAGCATTCATATTCAAATGATTTTTAAGATTATCTATAATTTTTGGCGCAGTCAGTGTGGACCCAATCAAATGGGACCTGTCTGGTGACATGGCTATGCCGTCTTTTCCAATAAGAATATCCCAATCTCCTAAAGTGTATTTTCCCGGTTTCATCCGTGCGGCTGAAATAGAGTCCGTAACAGCAATGGCATTTTCTGGGGGGATGATTTTTAAATAATTTTTTAATGTATAAAAAGGTATATGAACTCCATCGGCGATGAAAGTTATCCACATGCGATCACTAACATTTAATATTCTTTGGATAATATTGTCGTGACGATCCAGCGTCATGGGGCATCCATTTCCGAGGTGAGTAAACATGGTTAAACCATTATCGATTGCTCCTTCTATTTCCTCTTTGGTTGGATTGCAGTGGCCTGCGGAAACAGTAATTCCCAATCCACTAAGCATGGATGTTACTTTGTAATTAGGATCTCTTTCAGGTGCTAATGTGACAATTTTTGTGAGTCCATTGGCAGAATCTAGTAGCCGTTTAGTATCATCAATGTTGCCCATTATTGCATAACTTGATGGATGAGCTCCGATGTAGCCCGGTGATTCATTTAAGAAAGGGCCTTCAATGTGAAACCCTGAGATCATTTTCTCACATATCGGATTTAGGCTTCTGAATTTATTAATCGTTCTTATTCTTTGACACATCAAATCAATTGAGTCCGTGATCATTGTTGCCAGTATTTGTTCGACTCCATCTTCACTTAGAGCTAAGCATGCGTGATGAAGGGACTCCTCAGTTAATGAGTTAGAGTTAAAGTCAGCTCCCGCATAACCGTTAACCTGAAGGTCGAAGAAACTCACGTCAGATGATTTCGGGTGTTCCTGATTCACAGGACCTTATGGCGGCCCATCCCACATCGGCAGTCATTGAGGAGTTCTCAAAACTAAGAAATGATTGTGTTTTATTATGGATGCAGTCTAAGAAATGACGAACACATGCTCCCGTCTGGTGGTTAACTACATCACCACTATCTGGTGTTGTTGTATCTTTAGGCCATTGAAATTCTTCTGGGCAATTTTTAGTGTCGAGCGGTGAGATCCAAGCTCCATCAGTTTTTAAGTCTGACCAAAATCTAACTTTCTGAGGTCTCGGCAAATAACTATCAAATATTAATCCGCCTTTCGTGCCATGAATATTGTGATAAGCGTCATATCCGTTGGCGACATCAACATTACCAAAACAAAATCCAGTGCTTCCATTATCAAAATTAATCAGGATGTTATAGATTGGTTCTATCTCAAATCCCCGCGTGTTGTTAATGTTTCTTGTTGCGTAGACTGTCGTTGGTCTTGCATTGTTCGCTTTCATGATATTGAGCATAACCGACAAGGAATGAATTATGCCCATTCCAATTGCATCACCCATAATTTCAGCGCTTAGTTTCCATTTTTTGTCACCTTCAATATTGATAGGGTGTCTGTAGTTGACTTGGATTTGAGTAATTTCACCAAATTCATTATTTTTTGCCATATTACAGATTCTCTTCTCCATTGAATCGAAATTCATAAGATAATTTACATAAGTAACAAGATCAGGATTTTGTTTTGCCAACTTAATTTGCATTAAGTATTCATCGTAATTTGTAGCGCATGGCTTTTCACAAAAAATGTGTTTGCCCGCTTTTAATGCTTTGATTGATTGTTGACCATGTAAAGAGTTCGGACTGCAAATGAACACAGCATCAATTTTAGGATTAGAGAGGATATCATCGTAACTATCAGTATAAATAGATTTTTCTAAACCTAAATTTTTTAAGGTTTCTTCGGCTCTTTTTTGTGATCTTTGATGTAGTGCTAAAAGTTCAGTGTCATCGGATTTAATGATTCTTTGAATCAAAGTTGAACCCATCCATCCGGCTCCGACAAATCCAATTCCTATTTTTTTATTATGCATTTAGTATTAAATTAATTATTCAAGAGAGAACTAGATTGTTTGTCTAAAAAGAGATGACTGTCTTTATGTTCATTTAAAATTGATGCGGGGTAATTTGGTGTAACTGGA
>PAHQ01000075.1 GCA_002705125.1 Verrucomicrobiales bacterium
CTATACTTAATGGAAACATAATTGCTCCAAACACAGACCTAATCCACTCAAAACCATGACCAATAGCGAATAGCTGTTATCATAAACTAGCAATAAGAGAAGATGTATCCATAGTGGATCAAGGGTAGAATAATTTTTCTCAGTCAACAGTTAGTGAAACCTAAATAGAGCCATTTCATTTGATGGCGACTATCTTCATTCAATCGCAGCTCTCGCCGTGGAGGTCTATAGATAACAACATTCTAAGAAATTACCAAACTATAGAAAAAATTTATTCCCTTTCTACCTATTCTCCTCGAATAGAGCTGACTCGTTCCTTGAAGACTCCAAAACCACAATCAAGCCTTTCTGTAACGGCTATTGGGTCCCCCCATGACCAATACCTCCAATAGGAAATCCCATTCTTTTTGCTATAAATTCCGTTATTCCTATCATATGTAAGAGTTATATAATAATTCTTAAGATTTCTAAAACTAGCCTTCTTAAGCTTAGCAAGAAAAGGGTCTAAGCGTACCCAACCATTTTGAGGCACGTAAACCTCTGCCCAAGAATGCTTGGGTGTATCGTTAAAGGAAGCAGCAAGGATACCATGAACATGCCTGGCAGGGAGTTTACGAACACGGCTTAATGAAACCAAGACGTCTGTAAAATCTGTACAGTCCCCTCCCCCTAACTTAAGTGCTCCTTTGGCTCCCTTAGCCTCATTCGCAAATTTAAATCTATCCAAATTATTTAACGTTCCTTTAAATAATGAATGCAATAAAATTCCCCCACTTTCATTGGCAGGCGCCACCTTTTTAGCCAAATCCATAATGGGCTGAGATCGAGTCTCCAAATACTTTTCTGGCATTAAGTAGTCCTTCAAATAGTCAGCCTTGTATCCCACATCTCTACTAAGTCCTGAATAGTCGAATGGATATAGTTCAATCTTAAGCTCGCATCCGACATCTATTTCTCCTTTAGGTCTATCTAAAATCCATTCGGCATAAGTACTATCACCTCTCTTGTGAATTTTAGTTGGTGGAACTATCCATTTTTTACTAATAACTTTTTGCCGGTAGGGCAAAGTTGAGGGGAGAAGCAATACGAACCTTGCTCTGTAAGTCTTATCAGGAGCACTAACCCTATAGCTCATCTTTAAATTTATCGTTTTCGCATCATCCGCATGGGGACCTTTTAAAACATCAACATCAGCCCATAGTATTGGGAGAAAAATAAAAGAAATTATTATTGATATCGCAAAACTTATTCCAACTCTAAGCACTAACACATAGACATATTAGGTCATAATCAAGAAAAAGTAAAAGCACTCAATCAAATTAAACGATTAATAAGATAGAAAATTTTATATTTTTATTTAACACCTTCTGCCAATAAGTCTCGTTATAAGAAATGGGGGTTTTTCTTTATATCTCATTTATTTATAGTGAACAAATTACAGCTAGTTTGGTTTAAAAAGGATCTTAGGATAAACGATCATTTACCCCTAATAAGTGCTTCAAAAAACGGCCCCTGCCTTTGTCTTTATATTTACGAGGACGAGCTCATCAATGCTGATGACTTTGCTAACCAGCATTTCCAATTTCTCAGTCAGTCNTTAANGGAACTACGAAAANGTCTNAATAATATTGGTGGNGATTTAATCTTCAGACGAGGCAATGCTGTAGAGGTCTTGGCAAGACTTCACGGTGAGCACCTGTTTGAAACTATTTGGGCACACGAAGAAACAGGGAATCTCATAAGCTACAAACGAGACATTGAGGTCAGAAATTGGGCNANAAANAANTCANTTNAATTCATTGAGAACCCTCAAAATGGNGTGGTTAGAAAACTACAATCTCGAGACGGNTGGTCGAAAATATGGAATCANCGTATGAATGAAAAGTTAATTCCTGCTCCGACTTCAATTCAAACACCACCAAATATTAATACGGGAGAATTAAGATCNAGTAAGGATTTCGATCTAAAGCATTCAAAGATCAATAANATTTCTGATGGCGGAGAGCAANACGCTCATGAATGTTTAGATTCATTTCTTAACTCACGTGGGCAGCACTACCAGAAAGAAATGTCCAGNCCAGTCANTGCCTTTGATTCATGCAGTAGGATTAGCCCTTATTTAACTTTTGGAAACATCTCAATGAAATCAGCATTCCAAAAATCCAAAGAACGAGCCAATCAAATCAAATCTTTGAGTAATGATGAAAAAATNAAAAATAAAGGATGGCTTAAATCATTATCCTCATTTCAAAGTAGACTTAGATGGCATTGTCATTTCATTCAAAAACTTGAGGATGAGCCATCAATCGAAAATTTCAATATTAACNGANCCTATGACGGGTTGAGNGANNATTCATTTAATCAAAACTTTTTTGATGCTTGGTCAGAGGGNCAAACCGGCTANCCCATGGTAGATGCATGCATGCGTGCCTTAAACCAAGGCGGATGGATTAATTTCAGAATGCGTGCCATGCTTGTTTCTTTTACTTCATATCACCTTTGGTTACATTGGAAGAAGCCAGCAACTGAGTTAGCCCGTTTATTTTTGGATTATGAACCTGGCATTCACTACAGCCAAATCCAAATGCAGGCAGGNGTAACTGGCATCAATACGGTTCGTATTTATTCCCCCATCAAGCAAGTCACAGATCAGGACCCTGAGGGTATCTTTATTAAAAGCTACGTTCCTGANCTCAATGGGTTACCCGACCACCATCTCGCAGAGCCACATAAAATGACCATATTAGAACAATCAATGTACGGATGTAAAATTGGTAAAAANTATCCAAATCCTATTGTCGATCATGCTGAAGCATACAAGTCTGCGAGAGACAAAATCCATTCGATAAAGAAAATGGCCAGCACAAGACAAGAATCAAAAAAAGTTTTCATCAAACACGGCAGCAGAAGAACAAACCGTAGGCCCTCAAAACCCTAACNCNAAATACATTGAAAAGAAGATCCAATATACCAGTNACTCTAACTAAAAACCCTGAGCCNAAAAAAAACACTAAGGACTGGGTGATCTGGGCGGCATGGGCAGACAGAATAACCTTTGAAGAAATTCATAAGAAAACTGGACTTAATGAAAAGGCAGTTAAAAAATTAATGCGNTCTAGCCTAAGAACTAAAAGCTATGTTAATTGGAGAAAACGAGTTAATTCTAGAACAACCAAACATAAAAAATTATTTACCGAATTACGAAATAAATCTTCACACTATCTTGATTAAAACTAATCTTCGTTTACGATTTTAATCTGCCCTGAAATCACAATGCCGATGTGGCGGAATTGGTAGACGCGACGGATTCAAAATCCGTTTTCTTCGGAAGTGCTGGTTCGAGTCCAGTCATCGGTACCACTTAAAAAACCAGTCTAATTTAAATAGATTTTTCCAGGCAAATTTAGGTTTTATCCCAAAGCTGAATAATCAGAGAACTCTCCTCCACCCCTCTGATTATAAGCGGAAATTGAGTATCCGAATTTATATTAAGTTCTGGGTCAAAAGAGCGGAATTTTCCACCTATAGATTTGCGCAACTCATAACTACCAGAAGGCAAACTATCAATATCGATTGTTAGCTCTTTATTTGAGAGATCGTAAGACTCAATTGTTAGATTGACAGTCGATCCACACTGAATTAATCCATCAATATCATATCGNGAGAAAAATTCCCATATTGCCTGTTCCGAAAAGGATGGCCAATCATGAATNCCTCCTTGGACTCGAAAATGTTCTACGGAATGACAATCTTCTGNAGGGCCCCAAACGTAGCGCGTTACCCCCCGNGCATACTGAGTTGAGCNAAAGGTNCCTTCTGAATTATTAATATCCACCCAGTANTCATTTAAGCTATCCATCGATAATGAATACTGATTACCGTTGTAGGGATTATACGTATCATTGGTTCCATGAATTGATAAAACTCCAATTTTGTCATTCGGTGAAAAATCATCATANGTCCATTGCCACATACTAGCTGCAACACAAGCAACAGCCGCAAATCGATCNCCAAGTAAAGATGCAAAGTCCCACATTAAATTTCCACCCTGCGAAAANCCGCATGCAAATATTCTTGATGTATTNACTGAATGGTCCGNGGCAAGGGCNTCTATCATACTTTCAGCAAAGCCTAACTCATCAGTACCNTTATCGTAAGGNCCCTTGTAGTTCCAATTGGTAGCAACGTCTCCTTTAGCNCTAGCAACCAGACCCTGCGGATANACTGCTATAAATTGATTTTCATCTGCTAGTGGACGAAAATCCGCAGTAAATTTCATCATACTCTCTGAATAACCTCCACCTCCATGAAAACAAAATAAAACTGGCAACGACTGATTTCTATCAAAGTCTCGTGGGAGGTAAACGAGGTATTCCCTACCAACACCACCAACACTGATTGTCTTATTGATTAACTGCTGACCACTGACAAAGCAGGAGCATGCCAAAAAGGTAAATAAAATAACTACCCTAATATTACCTAATTTCAATTATTGAAGTATAGAAATTACCAGTTCTTAATCCATTTGGGCTCGTTAGTCTTATTGGTTTTATTTCTTTCTTTGTCCGTACCATAAGACCACAAATCATAGGTAGATTGATTCGTCGCGTCAGGGTTCTCTGGATCGTATACTTGATACATGAAGGGTCTATCGTAACCGTCTTTCAAGTACCAGATTCCACTTTCGTCATCACCAACAAGCCCCTTACCTAAAAGGTCTACAAGCATTTCTTCTCCTGGTCGACCATCAGAAGGATTGTTTGGACCTCCAAAAATTTCATCGTCACCATCATCAAGAAGAGCTTGATAAAGAGTTATAGCTCCTGAAGTTCCAGACCCACTGTTTTCCATTGGCTCTGGATATTCTCCATTACGCACCTTGTATCTTTCAAGTCCAGCCTTAATAGCCGACATTGCACCTCTTGTCTTATCCTCAGCAGCCTTACCTTGTGCAAAGCTTATTATTGCCATCGATAAGCCCATCAGTATTGCCAGAATAGTAATAACTGTTAATAACTCTATCAGTGTGAAGGCAGATTTATTCTTCCTTGTTCGAAAATTCTTCATAGGGTCAGCTCTAAAGTTTCAGATTAATTTAACCGCCTGCAACTCCCTTAATAATTTCGACCATTGGTAGGAACAGCGCCATAACGATAACACCCACTACAACCGCAAGCATAACGATCATTAAAGGCTCAAGCATTGAAGTTAGTGCGGCAACAGCATTATCAACTTCATCATCATAAACATCTGCCACTTTCAATAACATCTCCGGTAATTGTCCAGTCTCCTCACCAACATCCACCATACTAATAACCATTGCGGGGAAAACTTTACTCGCTTCAAGTGGGTTAACTATCGATTCCCCCTCTTTTACGGCGTCGTGAACATTTTGAACCGCCTGAGATATGACGACATTTCCGGCAGTGTCTCTTGTAATGTTCAGGGCCTGTAAGATAGGAACACCACTAGTAACAAGAGTACCAAGGGTTCTACTAAATCTAGAGATCGCACTCTTTCTTTGAACATTTCCAAAGAGAGGCATTCTTAGCTTAACAGCATCGAGAAACCTTCTACCGCCCTGTGACTTAGAGAATACTTTATAAAAAACAAAACTCACTACTAAACCAATAGCGATTGGAGCGATGTTAGAAGATAAATTTCCAGACAAATTAATCACAAACTTTGTAAGACCTGGAAGTCTATCCTTTGACCCCAGCATGTCTGTGAAAATCTGCTCAAACTTAGGAACAATCACAGTCAAAAGAAAAACCATTATTGACATAGCAATAACCATCACGATCACCGGATAAACCATGGCTGCAACAATCTTATTTTTAAGCTTCTGCGCCTTCTCTGAGTACTCAGCCAGCCTAATAAGAACCAGTTCCAAAACACCACCAAGCTCTCCAGCTTTAACCATGTTGATATAAAGTTTGTTAAATATCTGAGGGTGTTGGGCTAGACTTTCTGAAAATGTACTACCAGTTTGAACAGAATCCGCTAGCTGTGTAATTGTTCTTTTTAGCACAGGGTTAGGTTCTTGCTTAGCCAAAACCGTTAACCCTCGAAGTAGAGGAAGACCTGAATCAATAAGAGTAGCAAGTTGACGGGTAAAGATCATCAAGACCTTTCCTTTAACTGTGCTTCCACCGAAAAGCTTCGCAGACCCCGGCTTAGACTTTGACTTACTTCGTCCTATTTTCCTACTCTTCTTTGAAGTTTTTAATTTACCCTTGCCAGCTTCGACGACCTGTTTGGGGAAAAAGCCTTGAGTTCTAAGCTGGTTAATTGCATCAGCCTGATTGGCCGCTTCAATTCTTCCAGTAGTTTCTTCACTCTTCGCGTCTATAGCTGAGTATTCAAATATTGGCATTTTAAAAATGGGGGTAAAGCAATGAAAGTGGGTAATTCATAATTATTTAAGCTCTTTATTGGTATGCTTGCAATGACAGATCCTTGATGAGAGCAAAAAAGAACAGTATTTTAAGTATACTTCAAAACCTCCTCAATTGTTGTGTTTCCTTCGTAAATATTTCTTAATCCATCATCTCTGAGGGTAGTCATACCTAATTCTATAGCTTTTTGACGTAAAACCACAGTTGGTGCCCGCTCGGTGATCATTTCTGCAATGGGCTCACTGATATCCAAAAGCTCAAAAAGGCCTTGTCTTCCTCTGTAACCCGTTCCACCACACTCTTCACAACCGGCACCGGTGAAAAAGCTCTTATCTCCAATATCCTCTGGGCTCAAGCCTAGTTCACCCAAGAGAGCGGCACTTGGCTCATAAGGCTGCCGACAATCATCACATATCGTCCTCAATAGTCTCTGACCAAGAACACCCTCCAATGAAGCAGCAACTAAAAACGGCTCACATCCCATATCAACAAGTCTTGTTACAGCACCGGGGGCATCATTAGTATGCAAAGTGGAAAAGACCAAGTGACCAGTTAGTGATGCTTGTATTGCTATCTGAGCTGTTTCAACGTCTCGCATTTCTCCTACAAGAATTCGATCAGGGTCCTGTCTCAAAAATGCTCTTAGCACTCTGGAAAATGATAGGCCAATACTATCATTAACAGGAACTTGAATTATTCCTTCAACATCATATTCCACCGGATCCTCTGCAGTTAGTAGCTTGCTATCAATTGTATTAATCTCTCTTAAACAAGCATAAAGAGTTGTTGTTTTCCCTGCACCAGTTGGACCTGTGCATATGAAAATACCATTAGGCTTAACAATAGTATCTTGAATGTAGTCATTAAGTTCAGACTGCAATCCTAGATTTTCAAGATTCAGACTAACAGAGGAACGATCAAGAACACGCAAAACAACACTTTCTCCATAGGCAGTCGGCAGAGTTGAAACTCGAAAATCAACATCCTTATCCGCCAATGTCATGACCATCCTTCCATCCTGTGGAATTCTTCTCTCAGCAATGTTCAAATTAGACATCACCTTAATTCTTGAAATAATAGTGTTAGATAGATGAACCGGAGGAGGGCTCATTTCGTAAAGGGCACCATCCACTCGATATCTAATTTTAAACTCGGCTTCGAATGGCTCAAAATGAACGTCTGATGCCCCTTCTCTCATTGCCTGCTCTAGAACAAGGTCAATATACCTCACTATGGGAGCTGAATTTGCCTCACTCTCATCATCCTCATCACTAAGAGCAATCGTCTTCAACTGTCCTAGTATATCATTCATTTGGCCTGTGCCTTCTCCAGCAACATAAATTCGCTCAAGGGCATCAAGGATTTGTTTTGTGTCTGCAACACAAAGCTTAAGTTCTTGTCCCAGAGCAAAGCCCAGGTCCTCGGCCACCTGAGAATCAAGAGGATCTGCAAGTGCAACCGTAAGAACATGCCCATCATAAGCTACTGGCACTGCTTTGTATAGCCTTGCTGTGGCAGCTGGTATTGCCGCAATAATTTCAGCAGCCGGGCTATGTCCTTTTAAATCGTAGTGATCAAGACCCAAATTTTCAGCAATGTAAGCGAATACAGTACTTCGATCCATTGCTCCAGTATCAACAATTAACTGGGCAATATCTTTGGAGGAATCAGCGGACTGATTTTTTACCTCTTCAGCCTGCTCTGAAGTTAAAAGTTGGCGCTCTTTTAAAATATCTATGACTAGTCCTGCGTTCATCTTAGTTTTATAAAATTGAATTAAAATTTAGCTGGCATCAGACATGGTTACATTAATAACCTCGTTAGCTGAGGTCATACCATTAAGAACTTTACGAATGCCATCCTCTCGCATTGTTCTCATTCCTATTTCTCTCGCCTGCCTTCTAAGCTGAGGAGTTGAAAGGTTTTCATTAACCATATGCCTAACCTCATCATCGATTTGAAATATCTCAAATATACCTGCTCTCCCCTTATGCCCTGTTCCTCGACATTTAACGCATCCCCCAGGAGACATTATCGTAGAATCTGCCAACTGAGAAGCATCCAAGCCTAACGCTTTAATTTGTCTTTCTGAAAGCTCACCAGGAGTTTTACACTCATCGCAAAGTTTTCTAACTAATCTCTGTGCTAAGATCGCTCTAACGGCCGAAGCAATCAAGAAACGTTTAACCCCAATGTCAGCCATTCTAGCTACAGCACTCGGTGCGTCATTGGTGTGGAGAGTTGAGAAAACAAGGTGTCCAGTAAGTGAAGCGTTAATAGCGATAGAGGCAGTCTCAAGGTCTCTAATCTCACCAATCATAATAATGTTTGGCGCCTGACGTAAAATTGATCGGAGCGCTGCAGCGAATGTCATTCCAACATCCTCTTTAACCATGACCTGATTAATTCCTGACATTTGGTACTCTACAGGATCCTCTACTGTAATAATTTTTCGATCTGGTTTATTAATATAGTTTAGACAAGCGTATAGTGTCGTCGTCTTACCTGAACCTGTGGGTCCAGTCACCAATAATATACCATCGGGTAAAGTGATAAGTTGCTCGAACGTCGCTTGATCATCACTAAGGAAACCGAGCTGAGGCAGCCCGAGGCTCAGAGCTGATTTGTCGAGAACCCTCATTACAACTGACTCACCATGGTTCGTTGGCACCGTGGACACTCGCAAGTCCAGATCCTTGTCTCCTAGCCTCAATTGAATACGAGCATCTTGCGGCAATCGCTTCTCTGCTATACTCATTGCCCCACTCATAATCTTAATTCTAGCTATAATAGCAGACAATAAATTACGAGGGTGATTCGCGACTTCATGCAGAACACCATCAATGCGGTAACGAACACGGACTGAATTCTCAAGAGGTTCAATATGTATGTCAGACGCTCCGGCGTTGAAAGCTTCCTTTAATATTTGTCCAACAAGTTTGATCACAGGTGCATCGTTTGCTCCTGCGTCACCACCAGCTTCACCTGGGGCATTCTCGGATAGAACTTGTAGTTCATTATCTGCCTCGAGACCTCCTATCGCTTCATCGTACCAGCGCCCAATGGCATCGTTAATATGCTCGAATGGAGATATAACAACATCAACATCATATCCTAGAACGTGATTTAAGCTATCAATAGTATTAATATCAAATGGATCACCAATAGCTACTTGAATACGGCCCTCTGAAAATCCAAGAGGAACCATCCCATAGCGCCTTGCATTTTCAAGACTAACCATATCAACAATTTCCTTGTCAGGGGTTATATTAGTGAGCTCATAATGTTCCCGGGCTTGGCTAGCGGCAAAACAGCTGGAAACATCACTCTCTTTAGCCTGTCCAGTTCTGATAAGAGTCTCAACAAGAGATTCAGTTCCTTTTCGTTGCCCCTTAGCTTCCTCAACCTGTATGTCGGTCAATAGGTTGGATTCTATAAGTAACTCACTTAGATATTTTTCGTCAGCGTTATACAAGGTATGAAATGGGGTTAAGTTTCTTTCTTTGAATTAACAATAAAGTAATAAAAAGAGCGGGATTCTGTACCAGCAAATAGGCCACTAAGGCAAGTTATTTTATGCTCATTTGCTGTGAATAATTTGAAATCTTAATAGAAAACGATCTATCAAACAATGATAAATATAAATAGAATTACCTCTGAATCCTAAAAATGACCTCTCCAGGCATTTTCATGTTCAACTTGTCCCTAGCAACAATTTCCAGATATTCCATATCATTTGATGTATGAAGCTCATCCTGAAGACGTTCAACCCTCACAAGCTTAAGCTCATATAATCTTTTTTGAAGATTTGCATTTTCCTCATCCATTGCCTGCAACTTGTCCCATTCTGGACCAAAAAGCGAAAAAACTAGTATGGATATGCCTATAATTGATAAGAACACCAAGATTCTGGTCAATCTTTGCCAAATGTTAAGGACAAGCTCATCACCCCTGAGCTTTTGATTTTTCCTTTTTTTTGAGAATGTTCCCATAAAAGTCTAGATATCTAGACTTTTAATTTACCACCATATATGGCATTCGCACCTAGTTCTTCTTCAATTCTTAGGAGTTGGTTATATTTAGCCATTCTATCTGATCGGCTCAAAGACCCTGTTTTTATCTGACCTGCATTTGTACCTACAGCGATATCTGCAATCGTTGCGTCTTCAGTTTCACCTGATCGATGAGATATTACTGCCGTATAATCACTATCAATTGCTAAGTTAACAGCTTTCAGAGTCTCCGAAAGTGATCCTATTTGGTTAACTTTAACAAGAATTGAATTAGCTGTCTTAGAATCAATTCCCCTCTGAAGGAAATCAACATTTGTAACAAACAAATCATCTCCTACTAACTGTGTGCTCTCACCAATTTTATCAGTAAGAATCTTCCACCCGTCCCAATCATTCTGATCACAACCATCTTCAATTGATATGATAGGGTATTTCTTTTGGAGCTCAGCATAATAATCTACTAGCTCTTCAGCTGAGAGTTCTGATCCATCTGACTTCTTGAAAATATATTTTTCTTTTTCTTGGTCGTAAAACTCACTAGATGCCACATCTAAAGCAATAGCTATTTGAGATCCGAGTGAATACCCCGCTTTGTCGACAGCCTCAGCAATAACCGCAAGCGCGTCATCTGCAGACTCTAGGTTAGGAGCAAAACCCCCTTCGTCTCCGACTGCGGTAGAAAGGCCCCTGTCATGTAAAACTGATGCCAAGGAATGAAAAATTTCAGCTCCATATCTTAATCCCTCAGAAAAGCTTGGCGCCTCCTTAGGGATAATCATGAACTCCTGAAAATCAATAGGAGCATCCGAGTGCTCACCTCCGTTTATTATGTTCATCATTGGGACTGGAAGGGTTACCGCCTCGTCACCTCCTAAAAATTTATACAGCGGCAAGCCCGCAGCCACAGCCGCAGCCTTAGCGTTTGCCAAAGAAACCCCTAAGACGGCATTAGCGCCTAGCTCTTTTTTGTTGGCTGTTCCGTCAAGATCAAGCATCACTTGGTCAATTGCATTCTGATCATTTGCGTCTTTACCAACTAATGATTCTGCAATTTTACCATTAACATTTTGGACCGCATTCTTTACGCCCTTACCTCTGTATCTTGATTTATCTCCATCTCGAAGTTCCCAGGCTTCGTATTCACCTGTGCTAGCTCCACTCGGCACAGCGGCTCGTCCGAATCCTCCGCCTTCTAATTCAACATCAACTTCAACAGTGGGGTTGCCTCTGGAGTCAATGATTTCTCTACCTTTTACTGCAATAATTTTAGATGAAGACATATTTTAACTGTTAATTATTTTAAATTTTATTAGATGCTTGTGGCTAATTTGACAAGCAACGAAATCGTTAATTTTATTATGATACTGGAGTGAAATAAGCTTTTATTTCTTTTATTGTAACACTCCTAGTTTGACCTTCATTTTCTGTTGGTAGGTCAAGCTTATCCCCCTCTGCTTTGCCGAGCATTGCTGAGCCTAAACCAGAAAGATATGAGACGATTCCTTTCTCGGTATCTGTATCCCAAGCACCTAGAACTGTTACTGTCTCTTCATTACCTGAAGTAGCATCCTCAAGAATTACCACGGTGCCAACAGAAACAATGGAAATATTAGCATCGCTAAAATCAGTTCCTCTAGCCGTAGAAATCTCTGCCTCAAGTTCTGCTTTTTGTCGCATTAGAACAGCCTGCTGTTGCTTAGCCGCCTTAAACTCAAAGTTTTCTTTTAAATCCCCATACTCTCTAGCAATACCAATCTCTTTAGAGTTTTCTGGAATCTGTTTATTAATGATATCCTCCAATTTCTCTTGCCTGTCCTTCAAACTCTCCCATGAAACTATTAGACCTGAGGGCTGGACACTAGCACTTTCAGACTCTGCCTCGTTTCCAGACTTTTCTCCAGTTATCAAATCCTCAACAACTGGGAATTTCTTAACTATTCGGGCCAATAAAGAATTCTTATTAAGACCTTCAAATACAGGGGTAGATTGAATCCTGCGAGTAAAATGGCGAATCTCAGCGTCATCAGAATCTGCAAGAAGATCAGGAATCAAGTCGACATCGTCTATCAACAAGTCATGTAATCTATTTGTTTTTGGCGTGCTTTCGTCAAGGTGATCTCTCTCCAGTGCTCCAATAATCGAAGCGGAAATACCTTTGTGAGCAAATGATTCTAATGAGAGGCCTTTCCTTTCCTTGCATATCCAAGCTATCACCTCAAACCCAAGACTTCTTTGAGAAAGGCCAGTCTTCAAATGCTCAGCTAACTCTCCATCCTTATTGTTATCAGCAAGATACTTAGTAATTTCTCCTATCGCTCGAGCACCAGACCCTTCCATACAACGAATAAGTTCCTTGGACCAATTTTCTTCCCAAGCTTCCTTGACCGCATCATACACTTGCCTCTGACGACCAACCCCCATACCTCTAATTATTTCAGAAAGCTTAGAATTGTTTTCTTTTAGAACTTCACTCAATTGAACTCCATCAGATAAATCTAACCCATCAATCTTTTCCATGAGATCATCTCTGGCAATAAGTAACTCAACAGCAGCTGATGAAGATCGCCTGAATGCCACAATGAATAACGGGGAAACTGATTTAAGCATTTCCTCCAACTGTGTAGCAGGATCTTCAAAAGATGATAAATCTTTGGCAACTGATTCAAGAATTAAAATCTTCGCCTTTACGTCTTTAGCCTCGTTAAAATCACTAATAAGAGCATCAGCTGGAGAAACATCTTCACCCCTTAACTCGAATGGCAAATTCCTTTTAGATGGAAGAACGAACCTTCTGTCTGCCCTGATTTTCTTCTTAGAAGATTCCCACCAACTCTTGTATTTAACCTCTGGAACAATTCTTCCCTTAACTCGATCTTCCCAATGATCCAAAAACAAAGATCCTCCAAAGCTAGAAAGCACCTCAGATGCAAAAGTAACCGGGTCATCAATAGCCAACCGCCTCGTTCCATCAGGATCACTAACAAATTTGGCAAAAATATGATCTACGTCGAGAACTTCAAGCGAATTAGCCGCAAATTGAAGTTTCATGGAATGAGCAGGCTTCCCATCAAAATCTATAATTATTTTATCTCCAAAAAGATCCCACTCTTTAATGACTCCGGGTCCCCAGCTCTTGTGAAGACAAAATACTCCGGGCTCCAATAAAGAAATCTTTTCGCCTATATCATTTTCCAGTCGACCTGCATCAACTAATGTTTGAACCTGCTCTTGCATCGACTGCAACAATAGGAACAGGAGGTGGTAATCGCAACGGATAATAGTGTATAAATTAAGTTAAAACTAAGGTTCTTGAGGTAAAACAGAAAAAGATTCGAATTTTTTGTAATTTTCGGCTTGTCAAGAGACGCAGATGAAAGCTAACATATGATATATTAAAATGAAAAAATTCATTGTTTTAGCCCTAACCACGAGCCTTTTAATTGGCGGTTTGTCTGTTGCAGACATTCAGTCGCCACCAGGAGGCAAACAAACCCCAATTCGCAAACTTTCTAGAGCTGTAGGCAACATACTGTTCGGAATCAACGAGGTTCCAACAACTTGGGCCAAGACCGTCGAGTCTGAAGGATCAATTTATGCGGCTAGTTATGGTGTCATAAATGGTACATATAGATCACTTGTAAGAACTGGATACGGAATTTTCGAATTCGTAACATTTCCAATTGAGACTTACAAAGATAGCTACAGACCGGATTATGGTGGTAAAAATATCTGGTGGGACTTAAACCAAGGATATTCTGAACTCGCTCCTGAGCTTGGGTTCCAAACCAAATTCGACACTGGCAGAACTCAAGGCTGGTAGAAAAAATTTAAATAAACCCTTAAAAACCCACCATTTGGTGGGTTTTTTTGTGTCTACTGGTAATTATAAAGTTTTAACAAGTAGCTACTTGTATTCCTCTATTTTTACTCCATTGTCTGATCTGCGAGAAATAAATAAGCCGTAGGTCCCTGGGTGCTGGTATTAATCTAAGCCTGTTCACTGACTCGTCAGGGGTAACCCGGTTAACAAAAAATAAAATAATGCCAATACGACTAGCAAGGTTTGAAATGCCTGATCGACTCATCAAAGATGAGGACACAGCAACAGAAACATACTCTAAATTTAGTGCTGAACCCTTCGACGCCGGTTACGGACACACAGTTGGAAACTCACTTAGAAGAGTTCTATTATCTTCATTAGAGGGTGCATCGATCACCTCGGTTAAAATTAAAGGAGCTCAACATGAATTTGGAAGCCTTCCTGGCGTGGTTGAAGACGTCACAGATATTGTGCTCAACCTTAAGAAAGTGAAATTTAAGCATTTTGAAAACAAGGATCCAAAAATGCTCGATTTAAAGATTACCAAAGAAGGTGAAGTGACTGCTGGTGACATTACTGAAGATTCTCAATATCAGGTAGTTAACAAGGATCAAGTAATCTGCACTTTGGATAGAGAAACCACATTTGAATGTGAAATGGAAGTTAGGGTTGGTCGTGGATTTGCCAGTGGCGAAGACAACAACAGATCTGACATGCCTATCGGAGTCATTCCAATTGATTCAATATTTTCACCAGTCACTCGTGTTAAGTATGCTGTCGAAAACACTCGTGTCGGACAAAGAACCGATTACGATAAGCTCGTTCTTGAAGTTTGGACTGATGGCAGACTTGAGCCACATGATGCACTGACTCAATCCTCTGCTATCCTAAGACACCATCTCGATGTCTTTGTTAATTATGACGATGATCAGGTCGAGTTCGATAACAAACCTGAGTCTGAGAGCGAGGAAAATGCAGAACTGCGTAAACTACTCAATATGAGCGTTAATGAGATTGAACTCTCGGTTCGTGCTGCAAACTGCCTTAATAATGCCAACATCACTACCGTTGGCCAATTGGCACTGAAATCAGAGGCCGAAATGCTTAAATATCGTAACTTCGGTAAGAAATCACTAAACGAAATTAAGGAAAAGCTGACAGAATTAGGCCTATCATTGGGCATGCAGCTTGATCCTAGTTTATTAGACCAGGCTTTTGCTCCCGCTACACTTCACGCCCAGCTACCTACTGCTGGACCTGGACTAGAAGACCTGATTGCTGCAAACTTAGACGATTAACAAGAAATTTAGTTAATTTGATAACAAATTCGCGTTGCGCGGGGGTAATCTTGCCCTATAATTGGCACCCCCTCGCGCAGCGTAATCCTGCTAAACTCAATAAAACGGGTTAATACCATGAGACATCGCCACAAAACAAAAAAACTTCAGCGGAACAAGTCCCAACGCCGTGCACTACTTTCTAACCAGGCATGCAGCCTCATACAAGAAGGTAAGATCGAAACAACCTTGGCAAAAGCTAAAGCACTAAGACCTGTTGTCGAGAAAATGGTAACTCTTGGCAAAAAGGGAATAAATGCCGAATCAAAAGGAGAAACCGCTAAAGGTGTTCACTACCGCAGACAAGCATTCGCATTTTTAAGACAGAAAAAAGCTGTCCAATCACTTTTTGGAAAAGTTGCAAATGCGGCCCTTGAGCGCAAAGGAGGTTACACGAGAATCACTAAACTAGGGCCCCGTCAGAGTGATTCAGCTCTGATGGCGCAAATTGGATGGGTTGATACATATATCGAGCCAAGCACTACTGAAGAAACTCCTGCTGCTGAGAGTGAAGCTAAGGCTTAAATTAGGGATTTCTTTAATACCTTAAACTAATATTTACTTTCAACAAACCCCTGAAGATTAAATCTTTAGGGGTTTTTTTATTTTATTTACTTAGGAAGTTGATATTAACTATCGAACGAGACCGCTATAATGGTTATCCTGCTCCTGGACATCTCCTTATGCATTTTAACGCTATTATATTAA
>PAHQ01000076.1 GCA_002705125.1 Verrucomicrobiales bacterium
TGGAGCAGCCATCTGCATCCTGAATGCCAATTCATAGGATTCAATTCGCGATTCTAATTCCGTATTTCCTTCAAAATTTGAGATATGATTTTTGTTAAAAGCATTTATTAGATCGATTTCCTTTCTTTGTTGAGACCTTTCTTTGAGAGGGCTCTTAATGAAAGGGATGTTCATATTGGACCCTTTTCCTGAAATCATTGTTCCTCCATATTTCGCAGGAAGAAATGCTGAAGACCATGCGCCTGATCCTCCATGACTACTCGGAGGGTTAATGGTAATAAAACCTGGTAAATTATTATTTTCACTACCTAGTCCATAATTTATCCATGAACCCATTGCTGGACGGGTGAAAGTATCTGAGCCAGTATGTAATTCAAGTAAGGCACCACCATGCCTTGAATTTGAGCAGTGCATTGAATTGATGAAACAGAGATCATCACTAATTGAAGCAATGTTTGGGAGTAATTCACTTACTGAAGCACCACTCTGTCCGTGCTGTTTGAATTTCCAAGGAGAGGCAAGGAGGTTGCCTGTTTTAGAAGAAACAATTCTTGGTTTGTCGTAAGGAAGTGGTTTTCCGTTATCTTTACTTAATGCTTCTTTGGGATCAAATAAGTCTAGGGTGGATGGACCACCATGCATGAACAAAAAGATGACTCTTTTTGTTCGGGCAAGATTTGGGGGTTGTCTTAACGCGATAGAATCTTGACTTAATAAAGCGTTAAGGGCAACCCCACCAAAACCTATACCACTCATCTTGAGCATTTCTCTTCTGCTCATCGGAGTTGGTAACTTGTTTGAACATAGTTCCATCATTAGTTTGCTT
Organism: Verrucomicrobiales bacterium; assembly: GCA_002705125.1. Lineage (GTDB taxonomy): Bacteria > Verrucomicrobiota > Verrucomicrobiia > Verrucomicrobiales > DEV007 > EC70. Next base: position 827 of record PAHQ01000076.1, read on the forward strand.
AAATTATATTAAGCTTTCTAAATATGGAAACTACATAATTAGAATTTTGAGAACTATTTAGTTTATGTAGGGATTTAAATTGGATAGGAATTAAAAATAACTACGGAAAGCGGCAAATAAACTTAATCCATTATAAATGTCATCACCTCCTGAAGTAATGTCATCATATTGTATGCCTGCCATAATTTTCATTCTGTTCCCAGAAATATAGTAGTTTAATCCTGTATAAAAACTATGGTGTTCATCACCACGACCTCCGTTTGGTAGTCCTATGTTTAGAGCGTCATCGGCCCTTCTAACATAGCGACTGTAGAGTCTTATTCCCTGAGCGTTGTCAGATCCCTGATACTGATAACGTCCGACCGCCTCAAGCTTATCGTCAATAAGCCAATAAGTGGGTAAGACAACGAAACCCCAAAATGAACCTTCTCTTTCGGCCTTAGTCTGATCACCATTATCCCCGAGAATACCGTTGAATCGAATGCCCAATGGCCCCTCCGTAATACGCACAGCGGCAGAAGTAGCCCATTCAAGTCCACCACCCAAACGATCTTCTGATATTTCGGCATCCTGATACCATCCATTTAGTAAGACCTCTGTTTTATCAAATTTTGAATTTTCTGAGACATCGAAAACCGCTTTACCCCAGACAACATGTCCGTCATCCCAAGACGCTAGCCAATCATCCTGGGTGCTGCTAAATACACCAAGCTCAGTAGAAACATTGTCTCTGGAGCTTTCAATCCAAATACCTGTAGGATTAGAATACTCAGAATCAAATGGCCATATTTTGTTTGAGATGGCAGATCTCTCAACAGTTTTAATCCTACGGGAGGATTCGTTCCATTCCTCTGAAACTGCTAATTCGCGAGCACCATAACCGATTTTTAATTTATCAAATCCATCAACTCCTAAGGTGTCTTTGACGTCTATTCTTCCGAATAGATACCACATGTTTTGAAAATTAAATTCACGATCTGATCCCCCTTTTGGATGGGTGTCTTTGAAATAATTTGCTCTACCGCTGATTTCCAATGAATTAAGAAGATTTAGTGTTGCTCCACCGTACATTCTTCTAAATTCATCAGTATCATAATCAAAGTCATTTCCATTAGCAGAACCATCGACATAACCAAATTGATATTGGTTTCTTCCGTGCAGATGAATTTTTTGGATCAGTGGATTGTTTTCATCCTTATACGGGAGTCCAATATTTTCCCAGCTCTCCCGCCAGTCCTTATTCTGGGGCTCCTCAGCCTTTAAAGAGGGTATTAATATTATAAAAAAAGTGATGCTTAAAAGGTATTTCATATTATTAGTTTTTAATGTGGGAGTTAGTTATTCAAAAATCCTAGCTCATTCGCAATATCTTCAATCTTTTTGAAGTCTTCATTTTTTGCTGAGATGATTTTTGATCTAGTGAGAGCTTTCAGAAGCTCTTCATCAGTGATGTCTATTAAAGCCTTCTGGATCTTATCAATGAATCCATCGCCATAAATTTTGTCTAATGCTGGGTGTGCCGTCCAATTGTAATCAGCGTAGTCGGGTGTTTCCCAAATGATTATACATTTTTCTTTATCAAGCTTTCCTGATTCTACCATGCTATCATATTTTTTGTAGCTTAGTACGCCTGCTTCAAATGCACCAGACTCTACAAGCTTAGCTGTCTTGTCATGTGCTCCTGAAAAACCAGATGGCTTTGAGAACCATTTATCTGGTTTGGAACCAGTCGCTTGCTCTATAAAGTAACTAGGCATTAGGCGTCCTGAGGTAGATTTTTCCGACCCAAAAGTAAACTTAAGGTCCTTTATTTTTTCCGGGAAGGAATCGCTTGGCCCCAGTCCTGTTGATGCGTTGGCGATAAAGTATGATTTATATGCAGGGTCTTCAATGCCTTGGGCAATGGCTCTGGCTCCTTCAACTTCTGCTCGGGCTTGAACCCCTGTGAGACCTCCGAACCATGCAAGCTGGATTTCTCCATTAACGAATTTATCTACAGCGGCACCGTAATTAGTTGTTGGTATGAATTCTGCCTGAATTTCTAACTCACTTGAAAGATAATCTGCAAACTTTTTGAATTTGGCTGTTTGCTCAGTGGTGTTTTCATCAGGAATTGCCGAGAAGCGCAGGATCTTTGTGGCGCTTGGATTCCCATCAGTATTACCAGCATTTTCATTATTCTCTTTCTTGCAGCTGGCAGTTAAGAAGAGGGCGAGGATTACCGGACCGGCAAACATTGATTTTTTCATCAGAATTTGAGTTTTTGGTNNTGAATTAATTGTTTCATTTTAAGAAATTTGAAGATTTNCTATTCCNATCTTTTTGATCGTAGTGAGATAAAAGCCCTAAACAGCTCTGANATCAAAACAAAAGTAAANNTTTCGTAATTATAATTCAAAATTAGGAATTATCGGTAGAGTTTTAATTCTTTCTAACTTAATAACATTATTCNATNTANAGAAATTCGTTAGAAGCTAGTAAGCCTCTTGCGAGGCCCGACCAGGCCGCTTTTTCATCCTTTTCTGCATATGATTTTATAAAACTTACCGCTGTATTGATTTCTTTGTTATGGGCTTCTCTGGAAAGTAAGTGTGAGATCAACCATTTAGCTTTTTCTTCAATGGCTTCATCGGGCATCTTTGAAAAAATGAGATCAGCAAGAGCTTTGGAAGAACGGTGGATCAGGTCACTGTTCATGAGAAAGAGAGCTTGGGGGGTGACGGTTGAGCTATTCCTGTTTCCGTTAATCATTGATGGATCAGGAAAGTCAAAAGCGTTTTGTCCTTCGTATCCTGAACTTCTCATTACAGGAAGATATATAGTACGTTTGTTACTCTTTATGTGTTCTTTGAGTTTCCCTCTATTTGCATATTTATGTTTTTTTGCATCCATCATGGAGCCGCCGCCATTAAAATCTAAGAGATTTGATTTTGAGAGTATAGAGTCTCGCAAAGATTCAGATTCAAGTCTTCGAATTTTCCACCTAGCAAATAGCCTGTTATCAGGATCTGATTTTTTAAGGGATTCTTTCGCAAAAGCTGATTGTTGATAGGTTTTCGATTGCATGATCAACCGGTGAAGAGATTTAATCGACCAATTGGAATGAATGAAATAGAGCGCGAGGTGGTCGAGGAGTTCTGGGTGGGTGGGTTTTTCTCCTAATTCACCATAGTTATCTGTNGTTGGAACGATTCCTCGACCAAAATGCCAGCGCCAAATCCTATTAACAATAACTCTAGCAGTTAAAGGATTTCGGTCAGATGCAATCCAGCGTGCTAATTCTATTCGTCCACTCTGNGAACTTGGCATTTGTGGTTGAATTAATCCTGCGAGAGCCGTTGGCAGCCGTCTAGGTACGGTGTCTCCTAAGGTTTGGTAATCGCCTCTAAGGTGGACACGAAGATCTTTAGTCGGATACTCAGTGACAGCCATTATTTCAAAGGGGGTATTTAAATTTTTCTTAAGTATTGAGATTTCTTCCTCGAATTTCTTTTTGTTTTCTTCGCTGACTCCCTTTTCAGATTTTTTCTTTTCTATATTAGATATTTGCTTTCTTTTCTCTTTNTCCTCTTCNGTTGACATGTCGAAATGATGAAGTTCAGCAACGACACTGTATTTAGTAAGTGTCTTAGTTGACATGAAGATGCCAGCAAGCCCGTAATAGTCTTCGATAGATATTGGATCAAACTTATGGTCGTGACACCTGGCGCATCCAAAAGTCATGCCCATGAAAGCTCTGCCGGTAGTATCTAATTGCTCATCTACAATGTCCCTTCTCATTTTATCAGGATCGTCGCATGCTAACATTTTGGGTCCGACCGAAAGGAATCCTGTTGCGATAGTTTGATCTCTTTTCTTTTCGAGGTTCTCTGCAGGGAGTAAGTCTCCTGCTAATTGTTCAATGATGAATTGGTTGAAGGGCTTGTCNTGGTTNAATGATTTAATAACATAATCTCTGTACCTGTGGGCTTCGGGGTGAGCAATATTTTCATCCATTCCATTTGTGTCGGAATATCTTGCAACATCAAGCCAGTGTCTTCCCCACCTTTCTCCATACCTTGGTGAGGAGAGTAATTGTTCAATTAATTTNCCCCAAGCTGTTGNGCTTTTATCTTCATGAAAACTTTTAACTTCATCAAGTGTTGGCGGTACACCTAATAAATCGAGGTAGGCCCTTCTAACGAGTTTGTCTTTTTTAGCGCTTTGAGTNGGNTCTAGTTTTTGATCCTCTATCTTTTTNAAAATGAAGGAATCAATCGAATTTTTAACCCATTTTTCGTTAGTGACTTTTGGGATTGTNGGCTCTTCAGGATAGACTAAAGACCACAAGTCACTCTTTTCTTCGTCCCCTTTACTTATTAGGGATACGAAAAGAATACTTAAAAAAAGCAGTGATAGTTTTTTTAGTGTTAACAAAATAATATCAATATCTTGCTTTCGATGCCTCAAGACGTCAAGAATGGCGGAACACAAAAATNAGTAGATTATGTCCGAAGAAGATGACTATGGATTGAGTCCTGAAAAAGAAGTAAAAACGATTACGCCTCCGCCTATCGATTATTTGCCGCCAAGGCCAAAAAACTATCAACCCAAGATTGGTCTAATTGGCACTGGAGGGATNAGTGACTTTCATCTTAAGGCTTATAAAACCTGTGGTTGGGACGTTGTTGCATTACATAATCGGACGAAATCAAAAGCTGAGGAAAAACGTGAAAGTTTTTTTCCTGATGCGGTCGTTACNGACAGCTATGAAGAGATTCTTAAAAACTCTGAAATTGACGTTGTGGATATTACACCTCACCCGGAGGACCGTATCCCTATAGTTAGAGCGGCTCTAGAAGAAGGAAAGCATGTTCTGAGTCAAAAACCTTTCGTTCTTGATTTAGAGGTTGGACAGGAACTCGTTGATTTGGCTGACAGCAAAGGAGTGAAGTTTGCGGTTAATCAGAATGGACGCTGGGCCCCGCACTTCTCATACATTCGAAATGCGATTAAGCAGGACCTTATTGGAACAGTCGTGAGTGTGGATTTATCTTTACAGTGGGACCAGACATGGATCACAGGAATCGAATCTTTTGAAAATATTCATCATCTGATACTTTATGATTTTGCAGTGCATTGGTTTGATATTACCAACTGTTTCATGAGAGGTCATGACCCTGTTAGCGTTTATGCTAATGCGGTCCGATTTAAGGACCAAAAATTCACTCCTCCAGCCATTGCTTCGGCAATCATTAATTATCCTGAAGGACAAGCAACGATGTCTTTTAATAGCCATACACTCCTTGGAGAAGAAGACGTGACCACTGTTGTTGGAACAAAGGGAACTCTTCGTAGTAGAGGGCCTGGTTTGAATGATCAACCTCTTATGGAGGTTTATACTGAGGAGGGAGAGTGTAAAGTTCCTCTTGAGGGGAATTGGTTTGAAAATGGGTTTCAGGGAACCATGGGTGAGTTGCTCTGTGCCATCGAAGAGGATAGAGACCCAGAGAATAGTGCCAGAGATAATCTTAATTCTCTCGCCTTATGTTTTGCAGGTATTAAAAGCGCTGATACTCAAGAAATAGTTAAACCTGGAGACGTTCGAAAGATTGAAGGATAGATTATGAACATTAAATATATTTTCTTTTGGTTTATCACGTTAGTTTCCATTTCAAATGGGCTTGAACCAATTCCTGACAAGCTTGTTGTTTTAACTTTTGATGATAGCAATAAGTCAGACCGGACTTTCGTCGCTGGTGAGTTAAAAAAGTATGACTTTGGAGGAACCTTTTATGTAACTGAGGGATTAGGTTTTTTAGCAAATAAAAGACACTATGTCACATGGAAGGAGATTAAAGAGTTGGATGACATGGGTTTTGAGATCGGAAATCATACAAAGACCCATCCTAACGTTGCGAATCTAACTAAGCAGGCATTCAAAGATGAATTAGATCACATTGAGAAGCGCTGCGAACAATATAAAATTCGTGAGCCACTAACCTTTGCTTACCCTGGATTTCATAATANTGCCTCGGCGGTTGAAGTATTAATGTCNAAAAACTANCAATTCGCGAGGAGAGGAGTTGGGCCAGAATTNAAAGATAGTGGTTCCGGTAGTCGNGGCCCTCTTTATGATCCAACTACTGATCATCCTTTATTAATTCCTACGACTGGTTACGCGGGGCCNAAATGGGGGATAGAGGATTTGAAGTGGGCTATCGATGGAGCAAAGGACGGAAAGATTGCTGTTCTATGCTTCCATGGAGTTCCAGCATTGGATCATCCGTGGGTGAATTGTGATCAGGAGACCTTTAAGAAGTACATGAATNTNCTAAANGANGANGNCTGCACGGTAATATCGATGAGGGATTTATTAAAATATGTTGATCCCAAAAAAGGACCGAANGANCCTTACCNGCCAATCAGAGAACGCGTCAAAGATGAGTAATAACTTCTCAAGATTTGATAACAAAGTCGCTGTTGTTACGGGAGGTGCAGATGGCATTGGAAAGTCCATTGCGAAGCGGTTGTCAGATGAAGGAGCTAAGATTTATCTTTTTGATCGTGATCTTGAGCTCTTAGAAAAGACAGCCAAAGAAATTTCACGATCATCACTAGTCCATGTTGATGTCGCTGATGATGAATCGGTCAATGANGGAATATCNGAAGTTGTCNAAAAAGAGGNTAGGCTAGATGTGGTNGTTCATTGTGCAGGAATCGTTGGACCTAATGCAACTAAGGTAACAGAAGTTGACGTGGAAGATTTTGATGAGGTTTATCGTATTAATCTTCGTGGATCTTTTTCGGTAACAAAGTACGCACTTAAACAGATGGAAAAGCAGGGGAGTGGTAGAATATTACTGTTTGCATCAATCGCAGGTAAAGAGGGTAATGCAGGAATGACTGCATACTCGGCGACAAAGGCTGGNGTTATTGGGTTAGTTAAAAGTGCCGGCAAGGACTTTGCGGAATCAGGTATNACTATCAATGCCATAGCGCCAGCAGTGATTCGCACGGCCATGGTTGAAAAGTTNGANCAGTGGCAAGTTGATTANATGACTGAAAAGATTCCAATGAAAAGATGTGGGACCTTAGAGGAGGTNAGTTCGCTTGCTTGCTGGATAGTCTCTGATGAGGGAAGTTTTAATACCGCGACGGTATTTGATTTGAGCGGAGGAAGAGCGACTTACTGACTTATTTTTGATTTAATAAATTCTCATACACTGAGTAAGTATCTGNAGCCATTTTGTTATCATTGAAGTGCTCTAANGTATTGATTCTGCCTGTTTTACCAAGTTCTTCAGCTCTNTNAGGGTTGTCTAGAAGGGCTAGGAGTTCTTTTGAAAGAGAAGAGGAATCTTCATCACTGTAAAGGACGCCTCCTTTCGTTTTATTAAGCATTTCAGTAAAGATNCCTTTGTTTGGTTGAACAACAGGAATGCCACTGGCCTGAGCCTCTAATACTGATAATCCCTTAGGTTCATCCTGATCAGTAGGCAAAGTAAATACGTTGATTCTTTTAAAGAGTTCCTTTTTTTTCTCTAAGTCAGGTGAACCTATGTATTCAAAGTAACTGGATAAATTATGGGAATTTATTTTTTCGGTCTGCTCTCTAAAATAATTTTTATCAGTTTCACTTAACCATCCCCCTGCAACTAACTGGACCTTTTCGTTTGCGGCGTCTTTATTGATTTCGATGAATGAATTAACCGCATTATGGAATCCTTTTTCGGGTGCAATTCTTCCAAAGTATCCAATGNNTCTANTATTGGGTTTTTTTTCTGATATTCCAGAGAAAGGCTCAGCGTCTATACCTAGATTAATGATATGAAATTTTTCNATTGGTATATCAAGAAGGCTTGCCATCTTCTCGGCATAGAATTGACTAAAGGTGATGAATGCATCAACTGAGGTAGNAATGATCTTTAATTCCTTGATAATTTTTTTTCTGTGCTCGTCTTTAAAGTCATTAATAAAAAGATCATCTCCTTGAAGAGTTACAACGACCGGTAATTTTGTTTCATTTTTNAATTTAGGTGCCAATCCAGCAATGAGTAAGTTACTGAAATTAATAATCTCAGGTTGGGCCTCTTCTTGGATCCATTTGAAAGCTTTATTAAATGAGCGCTTTTGGTTTCCATTTTCACCTTTAAGAATAGAAAGGGTCAGATTGCCTAGATTTTCAGCTTCGACTTGAATAGGTTTCCTGCTAGTGAAAAACTTCACAACGGATGGGCGATCTAACCAGTTAGTTAAAAAGTTTGGTAGCTTTCGGAATAAGCTTGAGCTCTGCTCCAAATAAACACTAATTCCTCCTAGTAGTAACTTGTCAGTAGAAAAGTCTTCTTCTTCAACTGTGATCGGTGTGTAAACAGGGACAAGCGTTATCTCACACTCTTGTTCGCGGAGTTTCCGCACTAGAGCATTGTCTCTCAAGCAGCTGCCGCAAATCATATCAGCGGCGCCAGCAGTAATATAAGTGACACGCATTTTNCCTTTTAGCATTAACCATGGTTAAACTTAGAGGTCAAGGCAATGAGGGGGTTGATTTCTTAATTAATCCGAGCACATTCATAAATGATTTCAAGTAATGTAATCTTTCAGAAAATCTCCGAGGAACTCTCTCAAAACATTATTAAGTTCATCAAGGGTGATGAAAAAGAGGCCTATAAGTCNGTATTAGCTNNTCTNGCNGAGAGTCGAAAAGTGAGAACTGTCTTCGTACAGAAACGTCCNGTNGAAAAGCAAATTTCATGGATGCTGCAATCGTTGAAGCTCAAAACAGGTATCTTAGTCGCAGATCAAGTTCTTCAAATTTGGCTCCTAAAGGCCAAGACCNAGATGCTCATTGGGTTTCTAGATAAGTTAGGTATTGAGCATGATGGGGAAGGGTCTGTTGAAGGTGATTTACCTGAAAGTTTAGATGCTGATAAGCTTAAGGCTGCTGTTGATGAAATGATTGANAAAAACACAGAGGAAGAAGTGATTGTTTACCTGACTCTTTTTCAGGCGCAGAAAGCCGATGGATGGGCTGAGTTGACNGCCCTTATTGATTCAGATGAGAGGCTAACTTTCTGATATTATTTTAAGAAGTGATTGAGAGCTTCGGCGGCTCCTGCTCCGTAATTGTTGGTAGCAACATAGCCGCCAATTCCAATTACCTTTTCTTTAACCATTGGAACTGAATTTTNTGGGCANGCGATCATTCCTGCNACTTCTTGATTGAGCATTTTAAGATCGTTATAGTTATCCCCGATGACGAATGTCTTTTCTTTGGGAATTTCTAGCATTTTTCCAAGTGCTATCGCTGCAGTTCCTTTATTATATTCTGAATGTGAAAACCGCAGGTAAATTGAGTTTCTTTCGTAGGCTAAATATTTTGGTTTTCTCTGAGTGATCTGCAAGTCAAGGTGAGAGCAGATTGAGTCCATTTCTTGTTCGCTTGAGGCGATTATGGCGGCGGGTTCGTCTTGGCTCGCAACCCAGCGGGCTTTCGTTTCTTGTTCTACATAGATTCTAATGGTCTCAATAAATTTGCGCTGTTTTTTGAGAAGCTTAATGTGGTCCTTACGGCACTTTGCGTTCCATTTGCCAAGGTCTATCCAACGTTTGAATCTGTTGGGTTGGTAGATTTCCCTTTCCAAAGCAATAATGTAATCTGGTAATATTTTCATTCCGCATTTGTAAATCCCTTCGGTTGCGTCAATTAGAGACCGGCCTGTATTTATTACAATAGCGGCATTTTTTTCTCTCGCTAAGTTGAGCGCTGTTTTTAGGCTAGTGTCAATTTCTCGGCTATTTTCAGGGTCAATAAAGGTTCCGTCAAAGTCAAAACACAAAAGCCATTGTTTGCCGGAAGAATTCATTGTGTCCATTTAGTAGAGAAATAAGACTTTATCTAAGAATTAACGTTGCGCACCTTTTTTCATTCTGGACGATATTAAGAATGCTGCGATATTAGGTTTATGAAGTCTGCATATGAGCTTGCGATGGAGCGCCTTGCTAAAGAATCTCCTCAGGAATCAATTACGGATCAGCAAAAACAAGATATCGCCGAAATTGAAAAAAAATATTCCTCTAAGATAGCTGAGAGGGAGGTCTTTCTTAAAAGTAAAATTCAGGAAGCTATTGCAA
>PAHQ01000077.1 GCA_002705125.1 Verrucomicrobiales bacterium
CGGCATTCCCCAAGCATCTCTCCAACCTTTAATCAAAGCCTCCATTCTTGCCGCATAAATTCTTCCGTCTCCACTGTTACTGGTTCCTTGGCACCAAATTGCACCCCTAATGCCGTAGGGAATTACTGGGGCAATTTTTCCATTAAAAAATTGCGATGGACCTCTCCACATACCGGAAATACCAGGGAGATTGGGCCGAGCTGGCACCTTACCTCCTAACTCTGATAGTTTACTGGCTTCTTTTTGCCAACCTTTCAATTCAGTATAGTAATTCTCAAAGGCCTTCTGACCTTGTTCAAGCAAGGGATCGGCATTCAAAATGAGATCAGCGTCACTCTTGAGCTTAGGGTGTTCGACTATGGCCCTGCGTTGGGTAAAAGCCTCAATCCGAGTATTACTATGAGCACTTAAAAGAATACCTATAGGAACTTTTAATTCTTTATATAAATGATAAGCAAAAGAAAGCGACAAAGCTGAAAACCCACTCGCCAACGACGATTTTTTCCATCCTCCGTCAGAGGTGCCGTTCTGTTGAGGATAAAGCGCAGAAACCGTATTTATATTTATCTCCCTGATTGGCAACTCCTCTTTTGATGAGCCTATTTCTTTAGCCAGCTCATTGCACATGCTTTTGTCAGCTATCCACACCATGTTAGATTGACCAGAAGAAAACCACACCTCTCCAATCAAAACTCTCTTCAACTTGATTGACTTTTTTTTATCATTAATTATGAACATTGATCGCTCTTTTAGAGATGCTTTTAACGGGTCAAGCTTCAACATCCAGTCACCGTTCTCATCAGCTACAGCCGTTTTAATCTGACCAGCAAACTCTACAATTATTTTGTTTCCTGAACTGTCCTTCCCCCAAATTGGAATTTCAACATTCCTTTGCAGCACCATATTATCTGTGAAAGGGACCCCTAATCGAAAACCCTGTTCATTCGCCGAAGTAATTATTAATAGCGATAGGTTTAAGAAGATAAAAAGGATAACTTTATTCATACTAAATTGATTGTGGAAATAGAACTTATTTTTTCCTCGATAGGAGGAGAACCTGATAAAAAAAGATTAAAATTAATCTAAACGAAAGAATCATTAACTCTAACTTTGAAAACATAATATATTCAAATAAGCAACATCGATCTCATAGAACTCTAAACCCCATATGGGATTAGCAATCAATCCATTCCTTGAAATTATTATCTTCAGTGAGGTTCAATTTTAACTTTATCTGTATGAGAAAATGGGATTAGATTTCATGTGAAAAATTTTATAATTTTATAAAAGAAAAATGAAAAAATATATATTACTAACTATTTCGGCATCCATGTCTTTGATTGTTCACTCTACTGGGAAGGAATCATTTCCAGTCGAAAACCTTCAACTCTGGTTAGCGGCGGATCAGGGTATAACAACCAAGGACAACTCATCAAAAGGCGGTTCTAAAAATGATATTATTTCGTGGGTAGATCAATCCAAGCAAAAAGTAACAGTCGTACCAGCATTCGAAGACATTTCGACTCGTCCTTCTTTGATAGAAAAAATAAATGAAATCAACGGTAAACCTGCCCTAAAGTTTGAAGGTAAAGGCTCCAGCAATTTCGATATCACTGATGCTTTAATCGGAAAATTCAAAAAACCTTTCGACCTTAACCGCGGCACTGTATTCCTTGTCGCAAAAATGTCTTCAGTCCCCACGATTTCTCCCATGACATTAAGTGCAACGGCAAACTCGAAGACAGGAAGAGGAGGACTAGGGATAAGAAGAGGAGGAAATGCAGACAGCTGGTTTTGTGTTCACTATGGAGGGCCAGGAAATGGAAAAAAAATACAAAGCCAGGAATCTAAACTAGATACAAAATTTCACATTCTGACGGTCAATTTTGATAAACATAAATCCGAACTCAAAATGATCGTTGATGGACAGGAGACAGGCACTGAATTAAGGGACAAATCGACTCTACCCCTTGAACCAATAAATTATATACAGATTGGTGGTCACGGCATTCTTGATCCCGCTGGTGATCCAGGTTCTGAATGGTTTTTTAATGGAATTATTGCGGAAATAATTGTTTTTAATAAAATTATTGGGGAAGACCCAGAAAATGGACCTTATGCGGCGGTCGGAAATTACCTTCAGACTAAATACGGAATTTCCGGAAAATTTTCTGAACCTGACTTAAAATAAATCAACAAGCTAATTTTATTTTTCCGTTGGTTTGAAAGATGCTGTGGGGTCTCTTAATCCAACAGGGCTCATGAGTATATTATCCAAGGAGATTCGTTTTAAAATTCCATCAACATAGACCTCATCCCCTTTATTTATATTGTCAGCCCATTGAACTCCTCTTTTATGGAAACGACATTCAATTCCGCTCTCAAGAATAATACTCGCATTTTCTCCACGATTAACCTCAGAAACCTTACCCTTCACTGTGATCTTCTTACCTACATACTCCTTGGCATGAGCTAGTACATCCTTCTCAACAAATTGTGCCGCAGGCTTTCCGTAATCTAATATCCAGCCCCTACAGCCGGTGAAAAATAGAAACAAAATGAGTGATAGTAGTAACCTTTTTTTCATAATTAAACTTGTGAATGAAATTCAGATTAATACATCAGAAGAAACATTCAGCTAGAAATAAAAATCACTCTGAACCCTGATGGGGCACAATATTATTTATCATCATTATTTGTGTATGTTTTGCCAAGATTAGGACCTATCAATTAGTTAAGTTAAAATTCACTTATTAAAAATCATCCATTTTTTCATATTAAGANGGCTATAATTATCAAGGTTTATAGAGGCAGATGATGAACCCAGTATTTATTNGAAAGTTTATTAAANTTACTAAATAAAAAAATTAAATTTCAATCCTGAAGTAAATGTTAGTCGTTNAATANNTNATGCTACNAGTTTCTGACGTTCGAAAATCATATGGCTCCAACGAAATACTTAGAGGGGTCAATTTGCGAATGAATGAAGGAGAGCGGATTGCAATCATGGGGCCCTCCGGATCTGGTAAAAGCACATTACTTAATTGTATCGGCGGGATCGATAGGCCAAGCAGTGGCTCAATAATATTTGATAAACTGGATATATCAAAATTAGACGAACCTAAACTATGCGAGTTAAGAAGAAAAAAAATAAGTACTATTTTTCAATTCTTCCACCTACTACCAACATTAACAGCCAAAGAAAATATAGAATTTCCAATGTTACTTGAGTCATTGGACAAAGCTGAACGCGAGAAACGCATGGCTGAATTATTAGATGCTGTGAAAATTACACACAGAGCTGATGCTTTCCCCAATGAATTAAGCGGAGGAGAACGGCAGAGAGTTGCAATTGCAAGATCATTGTCGATGCGACCAAAATTAATACTCGCAGATGAACCAACTGGAAACCTTGACTCCAAAAATACGGAGTCAATACTCGAGCTAATTCAACGTTTGAGCAAAGAGTACAACATTGGAATGATACTCGTAACTCACAGTAATGAAGTAACAAAAATTTGCGACCAGACTATAAATATAAATGATGGTCTAGTTGCCGAATAATGAGAATTGATCTAAAAATTCTTAAAACTGTTATTTTTAGAAAGTGGTTTCAAGAACCTCTACTCCCGATAGTTTTGATAATCATCATCGCTGTTGGCGTTGCAACTTTTTTTTCAGTACGATTAGCTAACAGAGCTGCAGTCTCAGGATTCAATCTATTTACTGAATCTTTGACAGGCGAGCCAGACCTTACAATCCGATCAGAGTCTGGCTTTCTGCAAGAAGATAAAATTATTGAGATTTCAAAGATTACTGAATCACTCCCTGTCCATTATTATCCTATCATTGAAACGTCGGCTTTTCATAATAATGAATTAATGAAAATTATCGGCATTGATCTTATATCATTAGCCAACTTCTCATCAATATCTTCTTCTCCAACATCACTACCAATTGGCGCATTGAATGAGGAATCCTTGGACTTTGTAAACAGCATTTTTCTTCCAGAGAAATTTTTAAAAAACAGAAATCTAGTGGAAAATGATTCATTCTTAATTCAAAGAGAGTCTTTTTTATACGACTTAAAAATTAAAGGTAATATAGCCGACTCACCTTTCAGACCCTCCGTTCCAGATAATTTAGTTTTAATGGACTTAAAGGAAGTTCAAAAATTTGACTCGCTAGAGGGAAAAGTCACTCGCATAGATGCATACATTTCTGAAGGATCCCTAAAAAGCAATATTTTAAGGGATGCTAAATCAAGATTACAGAAATGGGCTAAGAGTAATAACGCTATTGTTGAGAATTCTGAGGACCAAAAAAAAGCCACCACTCAAATGAGCTCTGCTTTTAGGTTAAACCTATCAATCCTTTCCTGTTTAGCACTCTTGGTTGGGACATTCTTTATTCTTCAATCAATGGAAGCTTCAGTAATTCGAAGAAGAAAAGAAATAGCAATTCTTCGGTCACTGGGAATTCCTCCTAATAAAATATTCAGACTTTGGCTNACAGAGAGTTTCATAATTGGAGTCATCGGTTCAATNCTTGGAGTTGTTCTTGGTTTCTTTTTGGCACAGAGTGTCGTCAGNGGTGTCGTGAGTACAGTGAACCAACTTTACTATGAAATCACAAGTTCAAGTGCCTCTATGAACTGGAATGAAGCTTTAATAGCAACCATTTTCGGCGTATTCGTCAGTTTAATAGCTGGATATTTACCATCAAGAGAGGCCGCAAAAGTTCAACCGGCCTCAGCCGCACAAAGTGGTAGCAAGGATGGCGGATCTCTTTTATTTTTAACACCAAAATGGGGGTTAATATTATTGCTACTGGGTTGTATTTGCTCATTCATTCCTCCAATCAAAATAGATGATAGATCGATCGCTATAGGGGGATACTTCAGCGCGTTATTCTTTGTACTGGGCTGGGCGATGTTCTGTACAATACTTTTCCCAATAGTTGCAAAAATATTACCAAAAAACCCAAGTTCTCTTTATGCAAAGAGCCAGTTTAGAAACCCAAAAGGTAGGCACAGGCTTGCTACTGCTGCACTAGTCTCTGCTTTCGGAATGTCATCTGCCATGGGTATTCTTATTTCAAGTTTTGATAAAACTCTTAACTCTTGGATTAATCAAGTTCTCAAGGCTGATGTTTACATAGCCGCATCCAAAGGGAATGCCTCCACAACAAACTTATCGATATCCTCAAAAACTTGGTCCCAATTCACCAATGAGACAGAAACTGACGGGATGGACTTATTGAGACAAATTAGAATTACCTTTAGAAATAATAATGTTTGGCTGGCAGGAACTGAAAGAAATAACCAATCCGACAGAAAACTCGAACTTACATGGATAATTCAACCAGAAAATAAGAACCTTGAAGGTGGACATGCTTGGATAAGCGAACCATTAATGAGAAAATTTTCGATCAAAAAAGGACAATCTATAAACGTACCGACGCCAGAAGGGTCTAGAAAATTAATAGTAGCAGGAGTTTATGCTGATTACAGCAATGAAACTGGAACAATAATGGTAAATAGAAAATTCATTAAAGAATTTTATAAAGACGACTCCATCACAAATGCAGCTATATATCTGAAACCAGATACAGACCCAGATATATGGGTGAATTTAATTCGATCAAAATTTCCGGGAATATTTGTTAGAACAAATAAAAATCTTAGAACCGATTCATTAAAGATATTTAAGCAAACTTTTTCAGTAACTTATGCACTCGAGGCAATCGCAATACTGATTGCTGTCACAGGCCTTGGCTTAACAATGACCGGCCTTTTACTTGAGAGAAAAAAAGAATTAGAAAATCTGAGACAAATCGGTNCAACCCGAAATGAAATTGCAAAATCCGCAATGTACGAGGGCCTTACACTCAGCATTATAGGTAGCTTGGGCGGCATTGCACTCAGCCTGTGCCTCGGTTGGCTATTAATTTACAGAATTAACGTACANAGCTTTGGGTGGACCTTAAGTCAATCAATTCCCTTCCTAAGCATTCTTTCATTAGCAATATTAATGCTGTTAATTGGCGCAGCTGTTTCTTGGTTTGTAGGTAAGAATACTAGTAAACGTAATATAATTTAGATTCACATGATTTACTTATTTAAGGGGGTTGCCCTGCTTCTAATTTCAGCATTTTTCTTAATTGGGAAATGTTTCTCTCAAAAGAAATGGTCCTACCCTAGTAAGNAATATAATTACNAATTCCCCCGAGATCATGGATCACATCCAAGCTATAAAATTGAGTGGTGGTATATTACAGGTCACCTCCAAGGCCAAGATCAAGAACGCTTTGGATTTGAATCTACTTTTTTTAGAATCGGTCAAGAAAGCACCAGCGATATTTACCTCGCTCACATGGCNATTACTGACATCAACAATCAATCTTTTTATCATGAAGAGCGTGTTAACAAAGAGGGATGGAATGCATATTCAAAACCTAAGGACCTAGATTTAAAGAATGGAAACTGGACACTTAAAAGATTAAAAAATGATTCAATTTCTCTTAAGGGTTCAATCAAAGCAGACTACTTAATCGATTTAGAACTCACTCCAAAAAAGCCACTTGTTATTTTTGGAGAAAATGGAATTTCAAAAAAGGGGCCATCAAAAACCGCCGCAAGTCATTATATAACTTACACACGTTTGGGAGTTAATGGGAAAATTAGATACNACAAAAAAGAATTAGATATTNNTGGAAGNGCTTGGATGGATCATGAAATTTCATCAAGCCAACTTGATGAGAATCAAGTTGGTTGGGACTGGGTTAGCGTCCAACTTAATGATAACAGAGAGATCATGGCCTATATATTAAGGAATAAAGATGGATCCATATCAGATTACTCAAAACTAGTTTGGATTGATGAGAAAGGAAAGTTGAGCCACCAAAACCCAAAGGATTTTCATTGGAAGCAGGGCGGTAGCTATAAAAGTAAGCAAACCGGTGCTGATTACCCAATCACCCCATCATTCACAACAATTGACCCTAAAGATGGAGNTAGACGAAAATTTAAAATTGTTCCCTTGATGGATGAACAAGAAGTTCCAGGAAAAATCGGAGGTGTNCCTTATTGGGAGGGAGCATGCGATGTGCAAGATGATAAAGGNAGNGTTGTTGGAAAAGCTTATCTAGAATTATCAGGTTANAGNGGNAACCTCAAAGAACGACTAAATTAATTCCCAAATAATTTAATCAAGTAACTGCTGCAGTTCTCCATCACCAGTCAACTCNCCTTCAAGCAACCACGAAAGGTTAAAGCGGGCCATATGTGAGCCTTTGATTGGATCATGTTCGTAATGCAGGTAAACCCAACCCTCACTAGGCGTGCCTAAATGACCAACANCTANNGAGGAATAACCNCTCCNACCTGGATCAACCAGCCTCTTCACTGGCCATGTTTTACCCCCATCAAGACTTGCCCATACTGTCACTCGCTCTCGCTGTGAAGCATCTGTATCAAGGTTACTAAAAATAATAATATCCTTATCCTTCAAAGGAATTCGAGTCATTCCTGCCATACACCCATAAGCTCTACCCTGATCTCCGTCCGGCAAAGCCTGCACGATTNTCCAGTCCTTCCAAGTTTCCCCTCCATCAAAGCTCCAAGCTTCTCGGCGGCGACGGTTGTTTGGTCTTTCTGGCCAATGAACTCTTGAGTTGTAATAGATGCGCCCATCGGAAAGTTCCACCAGAGCAGCTTCACCGGTTCCGTTCTCTGGAAAAGGACTACTAGTTTTCCATGTCTTTCCTCCATCATCACTATAAACAGCATTCGTGTAGTGCTTAGACCACTCAGCCTCCCTCTCATTAGACCCATAGAATCTNGTCGCNCGCAACAAACGACCCTTTTTAGGCCCAATGGACAAGGTGATACCACTTTCATTCATATGCATGGAAGGATTGTTACCATTTAGGTCCTTGGCTATGGTCGTCTTCTCTGGTTTCCAAGTAGCACCGTCATCCTTACTTCGATATACGGTTAAAGGTGCAGGAGGCTGTCTATCTTCCACAAATACAAGTATGTCGCCTGATCCATTATCAACAATGGTGCCACCACCATTATACCCTTCNTCTGAGACAACTATTGAATCATCCCAAGTCTTTCCTCCATCTTCACTTCGTCGCACAGAAACTCCAGAGTTTCCCCAAACTGCAAGTACTGTTCCTTTTTTTGAGACGACTACGTTTGGATAACGCTGGTCAGTAAAAAGCCTTTGCTTGTGGAAAACAGNCTCACCTAAAAAAGGCTTCAGTTCAGCCTCATTAGCTTTNGCGACAGGTAACCCAAAAAGGAAAATAAACGNTGAAGAGAAGAGAATTGAATAGAACAACTTTATGTGTATTAAGGTTTCCTATTTAGGATCTTTTACTGGCTTCTTCGCTGCCCAATAAATAGCACGAATCACNAGCTTCTGAAGAGCTGGATTAACCCAAGCTTTCTCATCATGTCCAAGACCAGTATTAAAGAGTCTCCCTTNACCATATTCATGAACCCAGATCATCGAGTGATTTTCCTTACCTCTATCGATTCTACCAAGATGATGTAGTTTATCCTTAGACTCTGGATGCATTTTATCGCGGTAAGATTCATCACTAATTTCAAAAGNCGCCATTCCTTTGGTAATNGGATGANTCTTGTCNGTGAANACAATCTTNAAGGTTCCTCCNCCATGGCCAATGAATTGACCTCCAAAAATTTTCCAGTATGAGTCNGATTTCTTAAAAGCNTCNGTTGCGTGAACGCCAACAATACCACCTCCATTCTTTAAATAATTTTCTAACCCACTTTCCTGAGAAGGGTCCGTAAAATTACCTCCAGATCCAAAAAAGAGAACCACGTCATACTTCTTGATGTTTTCGGCTTTCAGGTCGTCTAATTTATTACTAAAGACCAAATCAAAGTCNCCCTGCTTTTTAAACTGNGGAACGATNGACTCGTAGTACCCTTTCCAGTCATGATCACGTCCTCCCATNTAAAGAANCTTAATCTTCTCATGATGNTCNGCTTTAACGAAATGCGAATTAAAAANACAAAAAGAAAGAAGNAGTAATAATTTAAATTTTGAAAAAATCATTACTTAAATTACCAGAATCTAATCGCTCTTGTCAGTTGTTTTTTTTTANAAATTAGGNTNNTTAAATGGNACCTCAACCACATCATTAGGNTCTAATATAATATCTNTGTTTTCATTTATTTCAGANAAGTCGTATCGCAATATTTCTTTACCCCTAGTTATTTGAANGTTTTCTAGGTCTGCAAATTCAGTAAAGCCACTGCACCTTTTTATCGCATCAGTTAGAGTTAACGTCTTATAAAAAGTCACTCCTCTTTGGTAATTGACCTGCCCCTTAATTATAGCGACGTGTTGCGTCTCAATAACCTGATTTAAAAAAATATCATTTTCGGGTTTCTCTTGTCCTAGATGAAAATGATCCTTAACTGAGGAACATCCAATCATTAAAAATATCAAATAAAAAAATTTCAAAATATAAAACCTTTGACTAATTGAGGATCTCAAGTGTGACAGGATAAATGCTCTCATTTAATTTATAATATTTACAGTTTCTTTAACGTTGAGAAACAACCCCTTGGAAACATTTAATCGTATCAATTTTATTTTGAGTTAATTTGCAGATTGAATGAAATCCACAGATGCAGTTGATTAAGCTGATTAATTAATGAAAGAACCAAAAAGCACATTAACAAGCCTTGGAGTTATTGGTGCTTTATATTTTTCTCAGGGAATTCCTAACGGATTTTTTCGGCACACGGTTCCTGTAATATTTAGGGAAAATGGA
>PAHQ01000078.1 GCA_002705125.1 Verrucomicrobiales bacterium
TGATCAGGAATAAGGGTACGGGGTTCATTGTGGGTTATTTCTTAGCCTAGAGAAATGTAGATTGAAATTCTGACGCTGTTTTTGTTTTACGGCCACTGCCTCTAGTTTTGATTGTCGTAAAGAATACCTCTACCAGAAGCCACCTCAATAGCAATCTCAAGGAAAGGAAGATTATGATTTCTATATACTTTTTTTCCTGATGAATCTCGTCCCACTGATAGGGCATCATATAACATATCAGAATCAGCAATAAGAATAACCGATCCAGATGATCCTTCTTTTGATTCTCTCAAAAACTCTTCCTCTTTAGTTACAACTTCTGGGAAGGCTGTTACAAACTTTCCGCTCAACCTCAATGCTAAAGGGTACTCTTTACCAGAGGCACTAAAATTTTGGACTATTTGATCAGGATTAAATTGAGCTGTTTGTGGGGTAACAAGTTGTGACTTCTTGCTTGATGACACTAAATTTTGTACCTCTACCCCATCCTTTTTGTTTACATAAAAAGTTCCAGCAAAATACATAAGTAGATCACGTATTGAAGTTGTTAAAGTGTTCTCATCATCAATACCATCAGATGTTATAGTGAGAATTGCTGGATTGACAGACGTCTGAGATTGCGCCGTTTCATAGGCTCTATCTGCAATTACTTGATTAGCTTCAAAACTGACACCCCAAGCACTAAGAAGTTTATTCATATTTGAAGATGTGGGAATTCCTGGACTTTGCGGAGCGCCTCCAAATTGCGGTCTTTGAGGCTGTGATTGAGCAGCAACAACACTAAAAGGATCTAAAAATGCAATAATCTGCCCTCCTCCTAATAAAAATTGATCCAAAGCGTATTGAGTGTTTTCAGACACTCCTGCTGGATGGACAAGTATAACAACATCCATATCATTTGGAATTTCTTCGATATCTAATCCTAAATCTACAAGATTACTTCCAATGTCTGTTGGGTCAGGGTCGTAGTCTCTCTTTAGTTGAGTATAGAATTGCCAAGGTCTACTCTGCTGGCCTTGACCAGGTTGAGGGAATGGTGAAGCAGGACCTCCTTGTATAGGAAGAGCGCTAATAATACCAACTTTGGGGGAACCTTCTCTTGTGACCTCAACAATGGCACGAGAAATATCGTACTCCAACATTTGCTCCCGGTTAGGGTGAATGAAAGGAATTGTAGATTTTCGATCTAAACACGTAACAGTCAACCCAAGGTAAGCAGGTTCATTTAATCTACCGGGTATCTCTTGAAGATTATTAAGTTTAGCTCTGTCCTCGTCTTCAGAATCAGGCGCTGGGTCAATTCTCTCTATTTCTATTAGACCTCCACTAGCTCTGCTGGAGTATTCCTTTAATAAAGAATCTACACGTTTCGTGAAAGGAATAAGTTCAGGAGGCATGTTATCTTTATCCTTAGAAACAAAGAAAGACATTGTCACCGTAGTATCTAGATCATTTAGGATTTTTTTAGTTCCCTCAGATAAAGTATGAACTTTATCTTCAGTTAGATCTAGTTTTAAGGGAACAGATGTTGAGACAATTAGGTTTAGTATAAGAAGTATTAAAAAGGAAAGAACAACTCCAAGCCCTGAGTACAACCACACCAAAGATTTCTTACTTTCTGAATTTTCGTTTTCGGAAGACATGATAAATATTTAATTTTTTATGACCTTTTTGATTTTATAACCACACTTGTTAAAAATAGGCTAAATCCAATCATTGATAAGTAGAAAATAATATTGGCCAATGAGATCACCCCCTTCTTCATTTCCGTGTAGTGTGACCATGTTCCTAATGAACCAAGCACATCAGCTACTCCTCCGCCCCAATTATCAGCAGCATATTCAAGCACTGGAGGAATGGCTATAAGCAATTGCCCAAAACAAATAGACAATGCTATTATTAAGCAAGCCACGGAACTTCTAGTTAAAGCACTAACCGCACATGTTATAGCAAGCGCACCAGCTGCATAAAAAATACAAGCTAAGTATCCCCCCCAAATAGTACCATTATCAGGGTCACCTAAAAAGGAAACCGTTATAACCACAGGAAAGGTNCATAAAATTGCTATAGTTATAACACTCAGGGCGGCAAAGAATTTCCCNACTATCGCATGCCAAACCGAAATAGGCATAGTCAAAAGAAGCTCAATAGTTCCTGTTCTTTGCTCTTCAGCCCACAATCTCATTCCTACTGCAGGNGCAAGAAACATCAATAGCCACATAGGCCAACGAAAAAAAGAAAACTCAAGGGAAGCATCTTGTGCATTAGGTGCAAAAAAATCATCCAAAAGGAATGTTAAAGACATCGAAAGTAATACAAATATAACGATGAAAACATAGGCCAACATAGAGTTGAACTGCGCCTTAAGCTCCCTTTTATATACGATACTAATATTTTTTAAGGCATGCATTTCTAGTAAATTTTATTATATCAATTTTATTNAAATCATCAAGATTGAGATGNATTTGACTTTTCTTCAATTACCGTATCTGCAACGGTGAGCTCCCTAAAGACATCGTCCAGACGCCCTTCCTCAACCTTCAATTCTTGAAGNAGCAACCCNTTTTCCTTACACATATTGAAAACACTTTCTGACAAAGAGTTGTTTTTCTTTGATGGGATTATTTGACCCTTAAATGAACTATCACTGGAAGCCAATTCAATTACATCGGATACATCAGATAGAGATTTAATTTCTGAAGAAATACCACTACCAGCCATTCCATTGATGCTAACTGCNATAGATCCTGCGGACTTAGACTTAGATTTCAGTTCAACAGGTGTGCCATCAGCAACAACCCTACCTTGATCGATAATAATTGCCCTTGTGCATGCAGCCTCTACCTCTTCTAAAATATGAGTAGAAAATATGATTGCTTTGTCCTCACCCATTCTCTTTATGAGATTCCTGACCTCCTGCTTTTGGTTTGGATCAAGGCCATCAGTAGGTTCATCTAGGATCAAAATTTCAGGATCATGAAGTATTGACTGAGCAAGACATGTTCTGTGACGATATCCTTTGGATAGAGTATCGATGCTTTGATTTTTGACTGGCTCCAAAAAACAAGTTTCAATTGCATCATTCACTTCTGATGATCCTTTGCCTCTGATTTCACCAGTAAAGGCAAGAAAAGATGCAACTGTCATATCTGAATACAAGGGGGCAGACTCTGGTAAGTAACCAATTTTTTGCTTAGCTGCTATGGGTTTTTCAGAAACATTAACTCCATCAATTAGAACCTCACCACCAGTTGGAGGAAGGTATCCTGTAACCATTCGCATCGTTGTGGATTTACCAGCTCCATTAGGACCAAGAAAACCAAGAACCTCACCTTTTTTAACTTCAAAAGAAATGGAGTCAACTGCCAACTTCTGACCAAAGCTTTTGGACAAGTTTTTTACTGATATCATATTTGGAGAGGTCTAGATTAGAGTTTAATAGTCTGATTCAATTATCAAGATAGCGAATCGGGCAAAGAAATTTGTTTACTTGATTGGAGATTTTTTCAAGTAGTAATAATCTTAAAAAGAATAAAAATTCATGAAATTCATATCTTGGAACGTCAATGGCATAAGAGCAGCCCTAAAAAAAGGGTTTTCTGAGTACTTCTCCAGCCAAAATGCTGATTTCTTCTGCATACAAGAAACTAAGGCAAAAAAAGAACAGGTCGAGGACCAATGGGCAAAAAATTACTATAGTTTTTGGAATTCAGCAGATAAGCCTGGGTATTCTGGGACAGCTATATTTTCAAAGAAAGAGCCTTTAGAAGTAATTAATGGAATTGGAATATCCGAACACGATAAAGAAGGTAGAGTTATTACACTAAAGTATGATGACTTTTTTCTCGTTAATGTTTACACGCCCAATTCTCAAAATGAATTAAAGAGATTAAGTTATAGAAAAAATTGGGACAGTTGTTTTTTATCTTACGTGTTAAATTTAGAAAAAAAACTACCTGTTATAATATGTGGAGATCTAAACGTTGCCCACAAGGAAATCGATTTAGCTAGACCAAAACAAAACATTAAAAACCCAGGCTTCTCTCCAGAAGAAAGAGAGGGTTTNAATAAAATAATAGCTTCCGGTTTTATTGATACTTTCAGAGAATTTGAAANNGGTGAAGATTTTTATTCATGGTGGAGTTATAGAGCGAAAGCAAGAGAACGAAACATCGGGTGGAGAATCGATTATTGGTGTATNTCTAATCAATTAAAAGAACGATTAAGGTCTGCCTCAATAATGAATGAANTAATGGGTTCAGATCACTGCCCAGTTACCATTGAACTAGATTAATAGAAATAAGAATACTTGGCTATTCTTTAAAGACTTTTCTTAGCACAATTAATATCATCTTTAATTTGTGACTTTAGTTCATCTAAACTATTAAACTTGATTTCAGNCCTAATGAACTCTTTGAAATTAACCACAAGCCTTTTCCCATATAAGTTTGCATCGAAATTAAATAAATGAACCTCGAGNAAAGGGCATATATTATCATCGTTGTTAACAGTTGGCCTAAAACCTAAATTGGCTATCCCTTGAAACTCTTGATTCTCGAAAGCTACTTTCACAGCATAGACCCCATACCTCAATATTCTGGGCACATTACAATCAATATTCGCAGTAGGCACCCCAATTTGACGACCCAATCCCTTTCCTTTTATTACTGGTCCAGAAAGAGCGAACTCNCTNCCNAGAAGATCGCTAACAGCNTGAAAATCANCCTCCAATAATTTTTCTCTTACCCTGCTACTACTTATAACCAATCCATTTTTATCTTTTACTCTTTCAATTTCAAAAACCTCAAATTGATACTTTTTAGAGAACTTTTTNAGTAATTTGACACACCCCTTTCTTCCTTTTCCAAACCGAAAATCATCCCCGACGCTTATTGAACCTAGATCACAATTACTAACCAATTCCTCAACAAATTCTTCAGGCTCTTGACCNGCTCTTAATTTATCAAAAGGAAGAACCATGAATTTATTAACTCCTAATTCATTTAAGAGCACTTCCCTGCAATCTATTGAGCTAATAATTGGTGGAGCTTTTTCAGGGCTAATAATACTCATAGGATGAGGTTCAAAAGTAAGAACAACAGAAACTTCTGGNTTAGAACATGCCTTACTAATAACTTTTAAGTGACCACGGTGAATCCCATCAAAAATACCAATCGCAATATTGACTACACCTTTTATGGAATTTAGCTCACTGAAACTTTCTATTCTCACTTGAGTAAAAAAAATTAATTCAAACGCCCCTTAATCTCGAAACTTCTGCAAGGCTCATTGCTCTATCAGCAACACTCTCCCTAGTACCGTTTTTTAATTCACTAAAACTAATGGCCCCTGTAGCACTGAATTTTCCAGACTTAGTTCTCCTTAAAGCACTCAAGTGTGCACCGCACCCAATTTTGGAACCTATTTCATGTGCGTACGTCCTTACATAAAATCCTTTGCTGCAAACTACCCGAAAATCAAAATTAGGTAAATCTAGAGAAGTTAACTCATAGTCGTACACATGAACGAGCCGTGGATCTCGCTTAACTTCCTTACCTTGTCTAGCTAATTTATATAATGGCACCCCATCCTTTTTTATNGCACTCACCATNGGTGGAGTCTGATAAAAGTCTCCTCTAAACTCTTCCAANACTGAAATAATTTCCTCATCACTTANTTTGGGAACATCTTTTGAAGAAACAATTTCTCCCTGCCTGTCTTGAGTCGTTGTCTCTTCTCCCAACTTCACTGTTCCAACATATTCTTTGTCTTCAGCCATCAAGAGATCCTGTATTTTGGTACCTTTTCCTAAAGTCAGAATGAGTAATCCAGTTGCCATCGGNTCCAATGTTCCACAATGACCTACCTTTTTCTGTCCAAGCGTTTTCCTTGCCACTGCGACTACATCGTGGGATGTCATATCAGGATCTTTGTCTACTAATAAGACTCCATCTACATTTTCCATACTTAAATAATGANTTTATCAATGTGATTTAAAACTTCCTCTNCTACNTTNATTATATCTCCTTCNACCTTTGCTCCCGCTGCTAGGGGATGCCCACCACCACCAAAATTTCCACAAATCTTACTAACGTCTGCGAAATTAACATTCTTAGACCTCATACTTATTCTTATGTCTTGGCTTTTTAATTCTTCAAAGAAGACAGCAACTTGAACAGTATCAATTCCCCTGATAAGATCGGTTAAATTTTCGCTATCCTCAGGTCTTAAAGAAAGTCGATTTTTTATTTCCATACTTAAAACCCACGAGGCGACTTTCCCATTGGAAGTAATNTTTAAATTCCCCAAAAGCTCCCTCAGAAGTTCTATTCTTTTAAAGGAATATCTTTCATAGACCATTGAGGATANCTCCCCACAGTCAGCACCTAGTTTCAACAAATCGGCACCGATCTCAAAAGAGCGAGCTGTTGTCGCTGGGTANCTGAAACCACCTGTATCCGTAGAAAGGCCTATNAAAACAGCATCTCTAGAAGTTGGATTAATTGGTAATTTTTGATCAGATAAAAATTCAAAAATTATTTGTGCTGTCGCTGGNGAGCTGGGATCTATGTAATACAAATCTCCGTACATCTCATTCGTGATGTGATGGTCGATATTGATAACGTTTTCAATGCCTTCAACTATACTAGCACAGCCTAATCCTATTCTCTCATAATTAGCAGTATCTAGAACAAGACATAAATCGGCCTCTATTTTATCCCCAGTTGGTCTAATAACTTCGTCAGAGCCTTTTAAGAAAGCTAGGTTTGAAGGACANCCATCCTCATTCATAAGAATAACTTCCTTACCAATCTCTTCTAANCTCGAACCAAGTGCAATCTGCGAGCCTATCGCATCACCATCAGGGCGCACATGAGATAAAATCAATACTCTNGAGGAATTACGGATCTTATTTCCAATGTCCTCAAATGAACAATTTTGTAAACCAGAACTCATTTTTTAATTTACTCTTGATCCTCGTTGTTCTCATAGAGGGTAGAATCCAATTCATCGCCATTGATTCCTTCTGCTGAATCAAGACTCTCAATAATTGACAACGTTCTAACGCCGCGCTCTATGGAAAGGTCAGATTTAAAGTGCATTTTTGGAGTAAACTTCATAACCACACGTTTAGAAACCTTGTGCTGAATTGATCCCCTGTCTTTATTAAGCCTGTTAACTATCTTAATCTTCTCGGCTTCATTACCAATTATTCCGATAAATATGTGGGCATTCTTTAAATCAGGAGTGACATCAACGTCATTAACNGTAACTAATGCATTAAATGAGTANTCNTTAGTNAGCAACGANCCCACTTCCCTCTTAAGCAATTCACGAACACGCAAAAGGCGCTGACTCATATTTCAATTTAAATCTAATTTTACTGTTTAATGATTCTGCCTTTAGTCATGAACCGTTTCATTAGCAATAGGATAATTGACTATAAAGTTTGTTCAACCTTTTCTAATTCGTAGCACTCAATAATATCACCGACCTCATANTCCAAATAACTACCTAAACGTATACCACACTCAAGCCCCATCTTAACAGTCTCCGCTTCATCTTGAAATCTCTTCAAGGTCTGAAAGCCTCCATCATAAACAGCCTGACCATCACGAATAACTCTGGCTCTNGCTTTTCGGTTAACTAAGCCTTCATTAACAATACAACCACCAACACGCCCTCTTTTTATCTTAAATACCTGTTTNACTTCTGCTCTNCCCAACACTTTTTCTCTACTCACAGTGTCAAGCATGCCTAACATGGCATCCTTTATTTGATCAATAAGCTCATAAATAACGCTGTACAATCTTATCTCAACACTCTCCTTTTTACTCAACCTAAGAGCCTTGTTTTCAACCTTAACACCAAATCCAATAATAATTCCATTAGAAGCGCTGCAAAGTAAAACGTCAGACTCAGATATNGGTCCAGCTGCTTTGTGTAAAATTTCAACTTCTACCTTGTCGCTTTCTATCTCCATAAGCGACCCTTCGATAGCTTGAATTGAACCCTGGACATCAGCTTTGAGGACAAGTTTTAAAGTTTTCTTAGTCGAACCTACATCCGCCCAAATATCTTGAAGCCTTGCCTTAACAGGCTTCATCAACTTTTCATGCCTTAACTCTTCAAGCCTTTCCTCGCTTAGCTTTTTAACTGCACGTTCACTCTCCATTACGACCAACTCATCGCCTACTTTAGGAACACCGCTAAAGCCCAAAACCTCGATAGGCATAGACGGACCAGCTTCCTTTAATTGATTACCACGATCATCAAGAAGAAGTTTCACTTTGCCATAGTAGGGTCCACATATAAAAGAATCTCCAACCTTAAGATTACCAGTTCTAACTATTATACTTGCAGTAGCCCCCTTACCTGCCTTGCTACTAGCTTCAATCACAATACCCCNGGCAGCTCCTTCAGGATTTGCCCTAAGCTCCATAACTTCAGACTGAAGAGATATCATTTCGAGCAAATCGTCTACCCCTAGCCCTTGCGTAGCTGAAGTTTGCACACATATGGTTTCACCGCCCCAATCCTCTGGAGTAAGGTCATTTTCTTGAAGCTGTCCAATTACTTTGTTAAGATCAGCATTTGGAAGATCAATCTTATTTATGGCAACTATGATTGTTACACCCGCTGCACGAGCATGACTAATAGCTTCATGCGTCGTTGGCATAATTCCATCGTTTGCAGCAATTACAAGAACCACTATATCAGTGATNTTTGCTCCCCTCGCCCGCATCTCAGTGAATGCAGCATGACCAGGAGTATCAATAAAAGTAATAGAATCATCATTATGACCTACACTGTAAGCATTAATATGCTGCGTTATTCCACCAGCCTCTCCAGCAGCTACTCGACTTTTGCGGATAGCGTCCAAAATTGANGTTTTNCCATGATCAACATGCCCCATTACTGTAACTACAGGAGGGCGCAAAGGTAACTCCTCTTCCCCTTTTACTTCTGGCTCTGGCGGTGGGGGTTCCTCAATAACTTCTTCAACNTTGTGAACGCCTCCGCCTTTCTCTCTTTTTTCCTTCTCAAAAACAAANCCATGTTTCTCACAAATTTTAGTAGCAACTTCTGGCTCAATCGAACTATCAAGACTCGCAAAAACATCTAATTCCATTAGATCGCGAATGACATTAAAAGGCTTAATACCCATTTTGTCAGAAAGATCTTTTAATATAATAGGAGGCTTAATATGGATAACCTTTGATTCTTCAGAACTAGTCTCTTCTTTATTACTTTCAGGTGTAGACTCCGCTGAATCATCATCAATAAGTTTAGATATCGGCGGTAAAATTCCTCCTACTTTGTTTGCCGAAATGCCAGGCTCTCTTTTTTTACTCTTTCGGGCTTCTCTTTTCTCCTGCTCCTCGAACAGAGATAGCGCCTCTTTACCAGAAGGATTTATTCCCTGCTTGTTAGAAGNAGCCTCCTCATTTGTTTGATCGGAATCTTCCGAATTTTGGTTTTTTGGCATTAAGTTGTTCTCTTTTTTTCATGGGCGCGAATTCCGGTACTACTGATCGGACTCTTGTTCACCCTTAGACTCTTCAGATTTTNCATCCTCCTTCGAGTCATTGTTTTCATCATTTGATTGCCCAATNTCATTATTGCCTGAAGCTGACTCACCACCAGTTTCAGGAGCTATTTGTTTAGCCGCATCGCATATTTTTTTTGCTGTATCATGGTCACCTTCCAATATTTCCGCAACGTCACTGACATCAACCATTGAAAAGAACTCCAAATTGACGATTCCACCCTTTACTAATTTAATCGCCGTATCTGAATCAATAATGTCCTCTCCAATTTTTGAAACAAATTCATCAGCCGCATCAATGACTCTTTTCTCAAAAATCTCTGTTTTAGATGCATCCTTGTCTATTTGAACATCCCAGCCAAGCAATCTTGAAGTTAACCTTGCATTTTGACCTCTTCTNCCAATAGCTTTTGATAATTCTTCTTCATCAACAGTAACCCTGACCTGCTTCTGCCCTTCATCAATCTCAATAGATCTTATAATTGCTGGCTTTAATGCATCTGTAACGAACTCCGTAAGATCCTCACTCCATCTTATTATATCAACTTTTTCGTTATTTAATTCTCTAACTATATTTTTAACCCTNGCACCACGAAGGCCTACACAAGCTCCCACTGGGTCTACTTTGGGATCTTCTGAATAAACAGCTACTTTTGTTCTAAAACCTGGCTCCCTTGCAATCCCTCGAATTTCAACTGTTTGGTCTGCAATTTCACTAACCTCAAATTCAAATAATCTTCTGACAAAATTTGGATGACTTCGCGATAATATGATTTCAGGACCTCTAGATCCATTTTCAACCGCCACAACATAAGCTCGAATTCTATCACCTATACTGTACTGATCTGTAGTTACCCGCTCTCTGGAAGGCATAGTTCCCTCGAACTTACCTAGGTCNACCATAACGTCGGATTTATCAAAGCGCCTTACTGTNCCACCCACAATNTCACCTGCGCGATCTTTAAACTCGTCGTAAATCATTGCCTTTTCAGCAATGCGCAGTTGTTGCATCATTGTTTGTCTGGCAGTTTGAGCCGCGATTCTACCAAAATCCTTGGGCGTCACTTTGACTTCAATCTCATCTCCTAATTGAGCTTCAGGATTAATTTTTCGAGCTATCTCCATTGAGATCTCTTCGTATGGAGATTTTACTTTTTCTGANGCAATTAATTTTGCAACTGCCACAATATCACCTTTTTCTGGATTAACATCTACNCGTAACTCTCGAGCTGGACCAACACTCTTACGCGCNGCAGAAAGCAACGCAGTTTCAAGAGCCTCAACCATAGTGTCACGAGGTATTCCTTTTTCCTTTTCGTAATACTCAAAGAGAACCTGTATTTCGCTAGTCATTTTTTTACATTAAGACGAAAAAAGAGCGGAACTACAAGTCCACCCTTTTTGTCGAAGATATTAACTATATAATTAGTCTTCTTAGCGTCAAGTTGTAAACCCAATAGGAACAGTATCTAATTGATTAAATCTCGTCCAAATTAGACCTAGTTAGCTCAATTTCCCCTAGAACTCCATTTTGGCGCACTTGAAACTCATTAAGGCGAATTAATTCGAGCAATGCAAGAAAGGTGACTAAAACCTCACTTTTTGTACTAGCTTCCTCAAATAATTGATAAAACTTAACCTTCTGTCCCTTGGAAACATTTGTGATAAGATAATCTATTTTATCACTAACTGTGAATCTATCATCAGCTATCTCAGTTAAATCATCTTCGTCGTCGAACCTTTTTAAAACACCTTGGAAGGCCTGTATAAGCTCAAAAATACCGACATTGACTATTGGCTCACCNTCCTCCTCTAAATCATCACAAAATTGCTGTTCAGCNGAATAAAATTTTTGATTTTCGACCTCTCTTTTTTCAAGATAATTTGCGGCATCTTTAAATTTTTTATATTCTACCAACTGTCGNATAAGTTCCCAACGAGGGTCCTCTTCATCTATATCCTCTTCTGGTGCCTGTTCATTTCTCGGCAAAAGAGTCCTACTTTTAATATACATTAAATTAGCAGCCATAACTATGAACTCACTGGCCAATTCTATATTGAGAATTTTAAATGTATCNATATACTCTAAGTACTGATCGGTTATCCTCTCTATAGACACCTCATAAATATCTACCTCATCCTTCTTTATNAAATAAAGAAGGAGGTCAAGTGGACCTTCAAAAATTTCCAGGGATACTCTATTTTCAGCTTCCAAAACTAAGATTTAATAGCAAATTATATCAATCTTACAATGAATTAGTATAAGTAAATACAGTTTATTTCTAGGCAGAATATTAATTTAGCAATGATACTCAGTTTATTTGCATATCAACCTACCAGATGTTAAGTGTCGATTGAATTAATTTTAAGACTGCTCCCTTAGCTCAGCTGGATAGAGCAACGGATTTCTAATCCGTAGGTCGCAGGTTCGAGTCCTGCAGGGAGCGCATTGATAATTGACACAAAACAANCNTCCAATTCTAGAATTTAAAAATTANAACGTTTAATNCTATTAATAATGTATTTTTGATGTAAAAAATCCAATTTAATAGTAGTAGNTTAAAAAAATTTAGTNTTATTTAATTAAAAATCCAACTTGCGACATNCTCGTAAACTAGTAATGTCACATGCTCAAAATAAAGCGCGGATAGCTCAGTTGGTAGAGCAGTTGGCTTTTAACCAATTGGTCCTGGGTTCGAGTCCCAGTCCGCGTACTTTCTTAAACCTAAGCAGGTTGCTAACTTAGCTCACCAAACTGCAACTCATANAAAGTTTTNTAGACTCCACTATCTTTTTGATAAAGCTCTTCATGNGTTCCTGACTCAACGATTCTACCATTCTTNAGTACAATNATNCGATCAACACTCCTCACAGTTGAGAGTCTATGAGCAACAATCATACAAGTTCTTTCAGCCATCAAGCTCTCTAGCCCNTCTTGAACAAGAATTTCACTTTTTGAATCTAAAGAACTCGTAGCCTCATCCAATAGTAAGACTGAAGGATCNGAAAGAATAGCTCTTGCAATTGCAATTCTTTGTCGCTGTCCACCTGAAAGNTTCACCCCCCTCTCTCCGACAAAGGTATCATAGCCTTCAGGTAGCTTTACTATAAAATCGTGAGCATTAGCCGTGACAGCTGCTTCCTTGATTTTTGATTCGTCTGATCCTGGAGCGCCATACCCAATATTCTCACCAATAGTACCACCAAAAAGAAAAACTTCCTGGGGCACGATTGAAATTTGGTTTCTCAATGAGCTAATTGAAATCTCGCTAGCACCTTTACCATCATACTTTATACTTCCAGATGAAGGCTCATAAAAACGTAAAAGCAGTTTAATCAACGTTGACTTACCAGCCCCACTCGCGCCAACAATTGCAATCCTTTCACCAGGANAAACAGAAAGGTTAAGGTTATCAATAACCATTGTATTATTTCTAGATGGGTAAGAAAAACATAGGTTTTCAAATTCTATTTCACCCCTAAGTATTTGATCGCTGGTTCCTTTATCATGACAATACTCTGTTTTTTCTGATAATATCTCCCTTATTCTCTCAGTGGCTCCGACGGCTTTATACAATTGACTCATTATTTCTGGAAAAGAGCCCATAGCAGCTCCAACAAAAATACTAAACAGTACAAATTGAGTAAACTTTTCTGCATCAATTTGACCATTAGAAAGCATTCCTGCTCCAAACCATACAACAAAAGTAATAACTCCAAAAAGAGCAAAAATTATAAAAGAAACAAAAAAAGCACGAGCCTTGGCAGCATGAATTGTCAATTCAATGAATTCGCTCAAGGAACTTGAGTATCTATTTTTTTCATACTCTTCATTTGTGAATGCCTTAACATTTGAAATGCCATGTAAGGACTCCTCAACAACAACATTACTTTTNGCAAGCTCATCTTGAGCTCTTGCTGTTTTACTTTTGATTCCTCTTCCAAAGACAGCTAGAAAAATTATGACTATNGGTATGCAGAGCAACATAACCCCTGTCAATTTCGGAGAAGACCATGCTATAAATATTATTCCACCTATTAGCATTACAGTCTGACGAATAATCTGAGGCAATGTTATAATTAGCGTGTCTCGTATTAAGCTTAAATCTGCAGATAGGCGGCTACTGATTTCACCTACTCTATTATCTGAAAAATAAGACATCGGCAACATGACGAGCCTTTCAAAAACTTCTTTCCTTATATCTGCAAGCGCAGATTCTCCAGCAAANGCGAACCACTTGATTCGCCAATAGGCTATGAATGCTTGAAGTCCAAGAACGACAATAAGTATTTTAGTCACGCCATCAATTGAACTACCAACATATTCTGGATTAGCTAACTCTCCAGTTGACCTCATTGCTCCACCAATAAGGCTTCCCATCAAATATGGAAACGCAAGCGAAAGAGTNGCTGTGAAAAATAAACAACAAAGAGCTAAATAGAATTTTCCCTTATATGGCAATATATAGGAGAAAAGCTCTCGCAACTCTCTTAAACTAGTTTTCGATCTAACGNTATTCTTTGTATTTGATAAATTAGCCACTTTAATTAGGAGATTCACTGAAGAAGAGAACACACAAAAAGGCAAGCCTCCTTTCAATTATGATTTATTGCAACGCGGTGCTANTATCATTATTTTAATTCTCATAAGTTAAGATAAGAATGCAGCAGGTAAAATCTAAATCACTATTTTATATTATATTCATAATATTTGTAATAGTAGGAGTCTGTTTAAGATTTGAAAATCTGGATTCTCGTCCGATGCATACTGACGAGGCCATTCAAGCGTGGAGACTCGGAAACCTCATAGAGGGAGAAGGCTTCGAATATCTCCCTGATGATGGTCATGGCCCAGGACTACTATTTCTTACTCTTCCAGTTTTATGGATTAAATCTATTAATGATTACATAGGATTGGAAGAACAAATCATAAGGGCAGCTCCAGCAATATATGGGTCACTTCTAATAATATTAATGCTCTTATTCAGGCGGCTTATCAAAGCTNCAGGAATTGCTGCCGCGGCAGCTCTTATGGCTCTGTCACCTATGCACGTCTACTACAGCAAATATTATATAATGGAAATTCCGATGCTCGTGTTGTTGATGTTATTCNTATTTTTTTCGTGGAAATATTTAGAACTTCAGAAACTACGCTGGATGATAGGAGCTGGTTTTGTTTGCGGAGCAATGCATGCCACCAAAGAAACATTTATAATTTCAGTCGCCGCGCTAGTGATAGCAGCCACAGTTGTTTTCATATACGAAGAAATAAATAAAAGCACAAAAGCAAGACTTAAACTAAAAGATTTAATTAAAAATTTTTCTATAGGGTTCATCCTCATGGCTCTAGTATCTGCAGCTTTATACTCAATATTNTTTGATAATCTCACCGCGATAAAAGAGAGCTACACGTCTTATTTAAATTACCTATCTCGAGCTGAAGGCAGCGGCCATGAGAAACCATTTTATTATTATCTGAGACTAATAGCCTGGAATAGGATGGAGTTGTACACCTGGAATGAACTGGCGACGCTAATACTAGCTTCTGTTGGCGTGATTTTTTCTTTCCTAAAAAATAATGATCCTACAAAAAGAACAATATTTCTAAGGGTCCTTTCCCTTTACACCATTATAACTTTGTTAATCTATTCTATAATACCTTATAAAACCCCTTGGTCGATACTACCCTTTCTCCAAGGCTCAATCATTCTAGCAGGATTCGGATTCACTTCAATTTACGAACTTTCGAACAGGTCTTTAAAATTGCGATACATTTCTCGCATAGCTTTAGTTGCCATATCAATAGGCGTTACCTTAAACTTATATACACAAAATCAAAATGCTCTGAAATTTCCGGCGAACCCCGACAGAACTCCATACGCATATGGACACACTTCTCCCAGCTTNGTATCCAAACTCGTAAAACAAGTCGACGAACTTAAAGAAATTAAGAATGACTTGTCCATAAAAGTTTTTCACCCAGAAACCGGATGGCCTCTTCCATATTATTTNAGAGGAATTGAAAATAGTGGTTACTACCCAAATGTGGTNGGTAACATNTCATCAGATGTAATAATATCGGATGCGGCATATGATGATGATATAACAAAAAAAATTGGGGATAATTATATTGGACCAGACCTTATGAATCTAAGAGATAATGTAATGCTTCACTTGTACATAGAAAAGGACCTCTTTTTTCAACTTGTTAATAAAAGATCAGAACAAAATTAATGGCTTCTGAAATTCATAGACTCGGCGCTCATGCAATGGCGACAGAATTCCAAATTTTTATAACTGCAACCTCTGAAGCTAAGGCATTAACCGCAGCTTCTACTGCTCTCCGCGACCTCGAAACACTAGAGTCAGAGCTGAGTCGATTTAAAGGAAATAGCGATATCCATCGAATTAATCACCTGCCAAAAGGACAATCAACTCCAGTAGGACATGCTGCTATTGATTGTATCGAACTGGCTAGGGACATTCATCACAAAACTAATGGAGCTTTCGACATAACACTAGGACCACTGTTAGCAATATTCACCAACCCTGACAAAAGCCCTCGAGAGCCAAGTGAAAAAGAAATTAAAAAAGCCACTTCATCCATTGGGATGGATAAGTTAAAAACTGATGTAAATTCCTTAACTGCATCAGTCAATTCAGAAGATTTATGGATTGATCTTGGCGGCATCGGTAAGGGGTATGCACTAGACCAGATGGCATTAAGCTTGAAAGAAAGCGGCATTAAAAACGCCATGCTTGACGCTGGAAGCAGCACTTTGCTAGCATTCGGTCAAGGACCTGAAGGAGACGGATGGCCCGCAAGCCTTGGGCTCCCAAACTCTCCAATCATAAATCTAGAAAACAACTCATTAAGTGGATCTGGATTTAGTGCACAGGGAGAACACATNATTGACCCAAGAAAACATTGCAGAGTTTGTATCGAGAAAATAAATGCGTGGGCAATTGCTCCNTATGCTGCTCTATCAGATGCCTTATCAACAGCATTTCTAGTAATGACAGAGAATGAGATAATAAATTTTTGCTCAAGCAACACCGGAGTTGAAGCGGTATTACCTGATGAATCAAAGAATATTTAAAACAAAAGTGTTAAGCGTGAAAACAAAATATATCGCAACGACATTAATCAGCTTAGTNATTTTCTTTATATGGTTTGAGTTTGAAAGAAATNTTAATTTATCAAAAGCCGAGTTATCTACCAAAATAGGATCNATTAGTTCTCATTCACTATTTAGGAAAATCTTGACAGGAATACTAATTTTGAGCCCCCCATTTTTACTTTTTATTTATTCCCGATCTAAACTATTAACCAAATATGTAATCCAAGAATTTTGTCTTCCTTTCATTTTCTGCCTTACCGGATTTATTGCTATTTGGCTAATAATTGATCTAAGCGACAACGGGGCAGACCTCGCAAGTGCTGGTGCAAATATCATTGGCTATTTTAAATATTATTTAGTCCAATCTCCTCAAATAATCGTNACGATTATACCTATATCAATCCTTCTATCTATTCTTTACAGCCTTGGGCGACTATCAAGGTNCAATGAAATAATGTCCATGCAAGGAGCTGGAAAAAGTTACTTCAAAATACTTTCACCCATTCTTTTTATCAGTGCATACATTTCACTAATTTCATTATCCTTAAACTACCAATGGGCTCCAGAAGCGGAAGCTCAGAAAGAAACAGTTTTATCATCATTCATAAGNGGAGAAGAANATGCCAAAAANAAAGAATATANNATCAATTCAAANCTATATAAAAACAAATTAGATTCTAGAACTTGGTTCATTGGAGCGATGCCCTCAAATCTGCATAGTGGCAAACTGCGAAATGTAGAAATCTTTCAGACAGAAACTACAGGACAGATTGCCGAAGTTTATTATGCTGAAACGGCACATTGGTCTAAACAGGCAAAGAGTTGGTCTCTTCGTAACGGAATGCGTATTAGTTTTGGAAATAGTTCTGAAAAAATTAAGCAGGAACCATTTAATGATTTGAAATTGAATAATTGGAGAGAAACACCTTGGAAAATATATACAGACAGCTTAATACCTGACCAACTTGGAATNATAAACTTAATTTATCATTTAAAGCGCAATCCTGAAAAAACGCAAAAAACAATGGCTCCATTTAAAACTCATCTACACTACAGATGGGCCTTGCCTCTTAGCTGCATAGCCATAGCTCTGATTGCATGCCCAATAGGAATAACCAATTCAAGAAGTAANCTCAAAGGAAGTGGNACTATAGCTTTAATAATATATTTCATAGTGATAATGCTTAACAATTTGTTTCTAGCACTCGGGCAAGGAATGCGCATTAGTCCATTTTTGGGAGCATGGTCAACAAACATAATTTTAATAATTTCAGGAATTCTTCTCTTTCGATTTAAGGAAAAGCAGATTGAAATTCAGGTGCTTTCTATAATAAAACTCTTACAATCATCTATAAAAAAATTAATCAAAAAACCTTTAGAACAAACTCGCTAACAAATATTTTTAAAATACTATGCCAATCAGCAATTCATGGAACATAAGACCAAGATCCAACCAATGTAGCGTGACTAACAAAGAATTTAAGGATGGAGAAATTTTTTATACTGCCATATTTCTTAATCAAGAGACTAATTTCTACGAACGATCTGACTTNACTGTTGAAGCTTGGGACANAACCGCTCATTCCGAAGAAACCTCTTCACTGTTTTCTTTTTGGCGGTCAACATTCGAAAAGAAAGAAGAGAATGAGAAGGCGCAAGAAGTTGTTGAAAAAGAGAGCGCTGAAGTCATGCTCCGCAGACTCATAGATGAAAATGATCCAAACAGCGAAAATGCTAGATACATTTTAGCTGTAATGCTTGAGAGAAAAAANATATTACTTCCAACAGATGTCAAAAAAGAGAAAAAAGAGATGATGCTCTTTTACGAGCACCACAAAAGTGGTGAAGTTTTTATTATTAGGGACCCTGTGTTAAAACTTGACGAAATAGATAAAGTCCAAGAAGAGGTTTCAGTTTGGCTATCTAACGAACAAATTTGACAATCAGGAACTAATCATTAAGAACAGTTTCTTAAGAGTACTNACACGATACCTTTTACTGGCAACTTTAAATCCATCTTTTCTCATTAAATTNAGTAGGCTTCTGTAAATCTTACCCATNCTTCTAGCTGACTTTAAAATTTTATAATCAGCATCATTTAAACTTTGGNCTGCAAGTTTATAATAGGATTCAGCNCTCTNTGCTTGAAACTGCATCATTAATTGAAACTCCTTGGTTCCTGCAGATTCAAGAAGCAATTCACTTTTAAGCCCAAAGCTATTTATTTCATCAGATGGCAAGTATATTCTTCCCATTAAATAGTCCTCTGAAAAGTCACGAATTATGTTAGTTAACTGTAAAGCATATCCAAGATTAATAGCGTAGTCCTTGGATTTTTCATAATTTGCACCAAAAATTTTCAAACTTATTAAACCAACAACAGAAGCGACCTTGTAACAGTAAACCTTTAACTCCTCAAAACTTGCATAGTCAACCCCCTTTAGATCCATTTCCATACCCTCAATGAGTTGAATAAAAAGACTTCTATCTATATTATATTTAGATATCAAATTCTCGATACCTAGTTGGATTAAATTAGCATTATCAAAACCATCATTCAAACCACGCTTCCATAGCGCCAACTCCTTTTCTCTNTCCTCAAGCATTCTATCTGGCTCATCTGCAAGATCATCAACGATACGGCAGAACGCATAAAAAGTGACCATATCCGTCCTCCTTTCTTTTGGTAAACACCGTAAAGCAAAAGCCAAATTTGACTTTGACCCTCTTGTAATTTCCTCAGCACTAAATTCACTCACTAATCAGGAAAGCCTAAATAGTTATTTCATTAACCCCCAATGCTCTAATGGCCAATATACCATTAATCCAGGCCCTAATAAATTTTCCTCTGGGACGGTTCCCCACATCCTACTATCAGCGCTGTCATCACTATTATCACCAAGAGCAAAGTATTCATCATTCTGCAATAAGGTTTTATTAATTCCTTGATAATCAGGAGACCTAATTTTTCTAATTAATGAGTAACCATCATATTTCTCAAATACTTTAGCTATTCCANTTTCCTTTGCAACCTCACCATTAACATACAGAGGCCCTCCGTTTCTTTTAATTTCTAAATTGTCACCTGGGGTGCCACATAACCTTTTGATGTAATGCTGAGATTGGATGCCCCCATTTATACCTAAAATTCCTTTAGTATTAAAAACAAAAATCTCACCCCGCATAGGATTGCGGAAATGGTATATCATCTTGTTGACTAAAACCTGATCACCTGTGTCNCAATGACCTTGCAACCTAAAATCGTAATCAATATCCTTATGCCGACCATTAACAAAAAACTCCTTGCTTGATTCTCTAGAACTATTGAACGATCTGGAAATATTTAAGGCTGACCTAAGACCAAGCCCACCTCTATTTTTTTCTTGAAAAAGGTTTTTCATAGGGACTCCAACCTTGATCGCATCAAGCTCAGGGTTTTGAAAATGTATCTTTGTAGAAGTGAAAAATTTAAAACGAGTTNTTTCTTGAAACCTCTCTATTTTGGAACCCGCAGGAATCCTAATATCAACATATGTTCGCCCTTCAGAAAATTTTTCCCATACGGCTTTTATGAACCCAGGGTTATAATTAGCCTGTTCGTCTTGGTCAGCAACATGACAAATGATACCATTAAGAGTCGGTTGCATCGATCCAGTGGGTATTCTAAATGGCTGAAGGCAATATGATCTAATTCCAATTGCAATAATGATTGCAACAAATATAACCTCAAGGTTCTCTCTGATTATTGGGTTTCTTGGAGGAGGTACAGATTTCTCACATAAACTTGTCAAGGTCTTGGCTGACACTTTNATCTTATCCTTGTCCTTCGACTTTACAGCAAGATCAAATTCTTCCAAACTTTGTGTAATTTCAGAGAATAGATTTTCAGAAATTAAATCTTTTTTGTAGGATAAAAACTTTACTACTCCCTTTCTTAAAAGTTTGGCTTTTTTAAGATATCTTGGTTTAAAAATGAGCATTACTTGGATGATGATTTAAGAACTTTTATAAAAGCTTCTTGAGGAATATTAACTTTCCCTATTGCTTTCATTTTTTTCTTTCCTTCCTTTTGTTTTTCAAGAAGCTTTCGCTTCCGCGTAATATCTCCACCGTAACACTTGGCCGTGACATTTTTCCTCATAGCACTAATGGTTTCACGAGCTATTATGTTACCACCTACCGCTGCTTGTATTGGAACCTTAAACAACTGTTGCGGTATAACTTCTTTAAGCTTTGAGCATAACTTCCTCCCATAGGATTGAGCTTTGTCGGTATGAACAATTGAACTAAATGCGTCAACAGGCTCTTCATTAATACGAATATCCATTTTAACCAGTTTTGCGGCTTGATACTCGGAATGCTCATAGTCCATTGAACCATAACCTCTTGTCATACTTTTCATACGGTCATTAAAATCAACCAAAATCTCATTAAGAGGTAAAACTGCTGTTAGCATAACCCTAGTTGAATCTAAAGTTTCAGTATGCTCAATCANNCCTCTTTTCTCCATAACTAATTGAATAAGGTCACCAATAAATTCATTTGGCGTAATTATAAANGATTTAACAGTTGGCTCACTAATCTTATCAATCTCCGCCGGATCAGGCAAGAAAGTTGGATTATCCACAGTAATCTCATCACCATTAGTTTTATTTACTTTATAAATTACGCTTGGATAAGTAGAAATTACGTCCATATCAAACTCTCTTCGCAATCGCTCCTGAATTATCTCCATGTGTAAAAGCCCTAAAAAACCACACCTAAAACCAAAACCTAGTGCAGCAGAGCTTTCAGCAGAAAACTGAAACGCTGCATCATTGATCTGAAGCTTTCCCATAGCTAGTTTCAGTTGCTCAAAATCATCAGTCGTAACTGGATATATACCAGAAAAAACCATCGGNCGAATCTCCTTAAATCCTGGCAAAGGTTCAGAAGCNGGCTTCTGCGATTCCGTTACAGTATCTCCAATCTTAACTTCTGAAGAAGACTTCATGTTAGCAATAAGGTAACCAACATCCCCAGGCTTAAGTTCGTTTCTTTTTTCCATCTTAGGAGTAAAGACACCAACTTCTTTAACCTCGTAACTTTTATTAGTACTCATCATACGTATTGCTGTACCCCTGACCAAAGAACCAGACACAACTCGCAAATAAGAAACCACTCCCCGAAAGGAATCAAAAACAGAATCAAAAACAGAAGCTCTTAGAATTTCATCGTCCGGTAATTTAGGAGGAGGAATCCTCTCAATAATAGCCTCTAAGATCTCCTCAATTCCTACACCCGTTTTAGCACTAGCATGAATTGCATCCTCAGAGGGAATTGCTAAAATATCTTCTAATTGCTGGTGCGCCATGTCCAGATCAGCACTTGGAAGGTCGATTTTATTAACAACTGGTATAATTGTTAAATCTTGCTCAACAGCAAGATGTAAATTAGCAACAGTTTGGGCTTCAACCCCTTGAGCAGCGTCAACGATCAAAACAGCACCTTCACATGCTGCTAAACTTCTGGAAACTTCATATGAAAAATCAACATGTCCTGGAGTATCCAGNAAATTAAGTTTATAAGTATTACCATCTTTAGCTTTGTAATTCATTGTGACAGGATGCGATTTGATAGTAATACCTCTCTCCCTTTCAAGGTCCATAGAGTCCAAAAGTTGATCTTGTTTTTCTCTTTCTGAAATCGTTTGAGTAAACTCCAGCAACCTATCAGACAATGTTGTTTTGCCATGATCAATGTGTGCAATTATCGAAAAATTTCTGGTCAGCTCAGTTACCATACTTCAGATTGAATTTTGAATATAATCTAGACATTGAATTAAAGATCCCCTACAGAGATGGCACGTTAGTTCTCTGCACTCTAAAAGTAAAGAGGATCACCCTCCTTGTAAGGGTGGCATTAAGGCTAATATTTGACCCTCAACGACTTCAGTAGATCTTTCTACATAGTTAAGATCCAAAGCTACAAGCATTTTAGTATCCCATTCTTTTAATTCTGGCCACTCTAAGTAAATCTGATCTAAAATTAATTTCACAGTGTATTTTCCATCTGGAAGATTAAAATCACACTCTTTTTTACCAACAATTTCCTCTAAAAGTGAAAAAAAAAGAATTCTTACAGTCATCATATATTCACTTACAAATCTTATCTGATTTCAAAACTCCAATAGACGGTAAATCGCGATAATTTCCAAAAAAATCTAACCCATAACCAACCATAAAAACATCTTCAACGTTAGATCCAATATAATCTGGAACATAATCTATTTCACGTTTTTTATTTTTCATCAATAATGCTGCTGACCGAACACTAGATATCCCAGGAATCAAATTCAATTTGTTGACGACCCGTCTCATGGTAGCCCCTGAATCAAAAATTTCATCAACTATCAAAACATCTCGATCTTTTAAAAGTGACATATCATCGTTAGAAATAAAAAAAACATCTTCACTTTGTACATCACCAGTATAACTATTAACTTTAATTGAATCAATTTGGCAGGACACTCTAAGAAGACGAATGAGGTCTACACTCATAAACAAACCACCATTCATTATAGATAATATTGTTAGATTAAGATTTTGAAAATCTTTAGATATCTCATTAGCCATATCTACTAAAATATTATTTATCTCGTTTGGTGAAAGAACCTCATGATCCAAATCCTCAACCCCATATTTTTTTTCAATCATCTATTAACCTCTGTAAAAAAATTCAATTTGACTCAAAATGTCTGACAACTCGACTATCAATAACATTCACAACTTGCGAATTTCTTATAAAAAAGCAAAATTAAAAATTGAAGATTTAGCATGTAAGCCGATTGAGCAATTCAAAACTTGGCTTGAAGATGCAATCAACTCAGAAACACTCGAACCTACTGCGATGTCATTAGCGACTGTAAGCGATTCAGGACAACCTTCCTTAAGAACAGTTTTGCTAAAAGGTATTACCGAAAATGGTTTTATTTTCTATACAAACTATGAAAGCCGAAAGGGCAATGAAATCAATGAGAACAGCAAAGTGAGTCTTTGTTTTTTATGGAAAGAACTTGAACGGCAGGTAACTATTAGAGGAAATGCAGAAAGGACATCACAAGAAACATCTAAACAGTATTTTAGTAGCCGTCCAAAAGGTCACCAAATTAGCGCTTGGGCTTCAACTCAAAGTGCAGAAATACCCAATAGACAATGGATGATCGATAGAGAAGAAAAA
This sequence comes from Verrucomicrobiales bacterium, assembly GCA_002705125.1. Classification (GTDB taxonomy): domain Bacteria; phylum Verrucomicrobiota; class Verrucomicrobiia; order Verrucomicrobiales; family DEV007; genus EC70. Next base: position 23,890 of record PAHQ01000078.1, read on the forward strand.
ATAACTTCTAGATTTGCTTCAGAAGAAATCCCTTATCCAGAATTTTGGGGCGGCTTCAATGTGGTGCCTAAGGAAGTTGAGTTTTGGCAAGGTCGTGAAAATCGATTTCACGATAGAGTTTTATATAAAATAGTAGCTGAAAATTGGATAAAGTTACGACTCAGCCCTTGAGCTGTAATTTTTTATACCCCTTTTATTTCTACGATCTTAGTCCATAAACTTGATCCAAAATACTCCTGCGCTCTTTTTACAATTTTTTGTGCAGCTAGTAAATCTACACAAACAGCAAACATAGTTGACCCTGAGCCTGACATTAGCGCTAATTCAGTCCCGTCAGACTCCAATAACCAAGATTTTATAGCAGGCAAAACCAAAAATTTCTTAAATACAGGCGCTTCCAAATCATTAATTACCTCACCCCAATCCGCTCTCTGAGCATCACATAACCCTTCGTATAGTTGATCCCCTTTAACCCAATTAGAATAAGCCCATGCGCTTGAAACCTCAAATGGAGGCTTAATCAAAACAATAGGTTTATTAGTTAAAACTCCTGAATAAGGAGTTATCTCATATCCTTTCCCTCTACAAAGAGATGGCTTAGAATTAACGAAGAAAGGTACATCACTACCTAATTCTGCAGCCATACTACCAAGCTTACCTAATGAAAGGGAAGATTTGAAAATACAGTTTAATGAACTAAGAGTTGCCGCAGCATCAGCACTCCCTCCCCCAAGACCTGCTCCAATTGGTATATTCTTTTCCAGTTTAATATAACCCTCTATCTTAATATTTAATTCCTTTTCAATTAAAGCTACCGCTTTGATGATTAGATTATCTTCACCGATGGACAATTCAGATACATTACAACTCATATTAAGCCCAGCATTCCCTTCTCTTACATCAAATCGCAATACATCATTAAGACCAGAGATAGGAACAATTAAAGATTCAATGTCATGAAAACCATCAATTCTCTTTCCAAGCACTTTAAGCCACAAATTTAATTTGGCTGGAGCAATTTGAGAATGTTTCATAGCTTATAATAATAAAACCAAAATTAGTATAACCCAAAACTAAATGACCCATAACGTATATTTCTGGATAAAGGAAAATCAAAATCTCAAAGATTTTGAAACACTGGCATTAAAACTAACTCAAATTGACATCGTAGAATCAGGCTCGTTGGGCAGAAATGCACCGACTCCTTCTAGAGAAGTTACCGATAAAAGCTTTACTTATCATCTATCCCTAAATTTCCTTAACCTAGAAAACCATGATTTATATCAAAAACACCTAGCACATAAAGAATTTGTAACTAAGTGCAATGATATGTGGGAAAAGGTTCTGGTTTATGACTCAGAAAGCATCAATTAATAAAACTCAATCCAAGCCAATCAGGCCCAACATTCTACCAGTAAAACCTTTCTCTATTCTGTAAGAGTAGAATTTCTCTAGGTCCAATGAGGTGCATTCGTTGGCATCAAATATAGATTGTTCAGGAACGCCAAGAGAAAGAGAGTCTTGAATAATAGTATTCGCAAAATCAATTTCGTAGGCAGGAGGTCTAATACATGGACTAAGCTGGACTATTAAATCACTGGATATGATGCCTTGATCATTAAACTTTCTAATAGCTTTTTTTATAATTCCTAATTCACTTCCAACTTTTCCAGAGTGAACAATTGAGACACCTCGCCCGCGCCTGTCAGCAATTAAAACTGCACAGCAATCAGCAACAAAAACACCTAAAAGAACCCCTTTTTCAAAAGTGATTAAACCGTCAGCACCCGGTATCACATCATTAAAACCTCTAGACTTAGTAACATTAGCAACAAAATCCCCATGAATTTGTTCAGTGACACAAAGATCATCAGGAGTAAACCCTAATGAATATATCATATTCTCATGGTACGGTTTTAATCTATCTAGGGCCTCATTCTTATTACAATTCACGGGAACTTTATTATTTCTCAATACAAAGCCATGAGCAAGACCACGAATAGTTTTTAGTGACTTAAATTTTAATAATCCACCATCCATAAAAAAAGCCTCAGTCTAATCGACTGAGGCTTTATAAACAAAACTAATATAAAAATTCTATTCTGAAATTTTATTAGATGCCTCCATTACTGCAGATGTTATTCCATTATCCATTTCTGCCATGACTTCGACAAGGTTATCTATGATATCTTCTCTCATCTTATCGACTAGATCAATTCCCTTCCTAGTGATTTGAACCATAACTTTCCTTCTATCGTCTGAAGCATGCAATCGTTGTACATATCCAAGTTTTTCAAGTCGATCAACTAGACCAGTAGCAGCGGCAGTAGAATGACCCATTTTTTGTGAAATATGAGTCATTGTTAAATAATCTTCTTTGGCTAAATACCCTAGAAGAAAAAATTGAGCGTATGAGACGTTCCCTTTATTTAATTCCTTTGAAAGATTTAATAAAAAGGACCTCTGAGTGAACATAATGAAGTCAGCTAGTCTTCCAGCATCCTTCCTTACAGTTTGATTGTTTTCAGTTACAATTTCCATATCTTTATATTTTTAATTATAGTAATTATTAATATTATACTAATTAAAGTATTTATGTCTAATATATTTTTTAAAAATTTCTAAAAATCTAAAATATTAGCTTTTCCTTAATTAACTAATACCCAAATAATGAATAATATCAAATTTGTTTTTCATTTTTTTTAAAATTATCATTTTTGATAGTCCATATAGGGTGGAAATTTTAATATTTTTCCTCTGCTGATGATCGGAATCTTTTAAAAATTAGAATTTTTTAAAAAAACGGAAATTTAAGGTAATAAGAAAGCTTTCACCTCAGTCCCCTTAATCGATTTTGCTCGGGGTTCAAATCTTACAAATGCATTTGAATTACTCAGAGCTAAAATATTATTGGATCTTTGATTCCTATGACTCAGAAAAATCCCCTCTTCATTGATATTACCTAAAATGTAATTCACACGATTCTCGATATTTTGAATATCAGATCCAAGGTTCACCTTAGTCTCATCTAAACCTAGAGATGATTTTAATGCCCCATTACGATATTGAATCGCCGGAAGTACAAATATAAGAAATCCGATATATGAAGAAACTGGATTACCAGGCAACGCAAAAACTTGGCATGAATCATTGAACCTTCCATAAAATATTGGCTTTGATGGCTTAACTCTTACCTTCCAAAAATCCTTAACTACCCCACATCCCTTAAGAACACCATGCACATAATCTCTTTCCCCTACACTTATCCCACCAGATATTAGTAAAACATCTGTTTCCTCGATCATTTTTGAAATAATTCTTCTAAGTTTATCACGATCATCATTAACAGATGTAAATAAATCAACCTCTATACCTTGGGCTTCAAGCAATGCTTTTAGCATATACTTATTTGAATCATAAATCTGATAATCATTTATTCCTTCATGCTCAATAGGCTGAATTTCATCACCTGTTGTAATAACCCCTACTCTTAATTTCTTACTAACTTCTAATTGATTTACTCCGTCTGAAATAAGTGTTCCTAAAAGCGATGGGTTAATTTTTTGGCCTTTTTTTCCAATCGTTTGGCCCTCACAAAAAACTTCACCCTTCTTTCTTATAAACTGTCCAATTTCAGGCGACTTATCTAATACCATTATACCGTCAACAATTCTTACCTCCTCCTGCATGACGACTGCATTAACTTCGACTGGAAGGTTAGATCCTGTAAAAACACGTACCGCTTCCCTCTCAGATATTATTCCCATAAAAGGTGACCCCGCAAAACTTTCACCTATTACTCTAAATTCTAATGATTCTATATTTCCTGCACGAACTCCATAGCCATCTACAGCTGATTGATTTGCTTTTGGAAAATAATTGGAAGCCAATACGTCATTTAATAAATAATGGTTTTTCGCCCTCTCAATTGCTACTCTATGGTGAATAGGTGCTGGGGTAGTTGATATGATTGTTTTTAATGCTTCTTCTTCTTCAATCATAATTCCATAATTTGACATCTAACTAAAGCCCAAGTCATTAGAAATAATGAAATCCTTATAGTGTTTATCATTATTTTAATATAGCTAATTATTGACGCACCGCTGAAGCTTTGTTTTAGTCACTAAAATCAACCTCTTTATAAATTCTATCATACAATGGTGAGATGGCTGAGTGGTCGAAAGCGCTTCTTTGCTAAAGAAGTGAACCTGAAAGGGTTCCGTGGGTTCGAATCCCACTCTCACCGCCACTTTTAATCACTCACAAGATCTATCAGAATCATAGATACTTTAAAAGTCACTAAAATAATATGAACCTGATAGAGGCAATCATACTTGGGATCGTCCAGGGCTTAACTGAATTCTTACCAATATCATCCTCTGGGCATCTAGCATTAATGGAGGAAGCACTTGGCTTCAGTCAAGAGTCTTCAACAATTGAATTTGATCTTCTGTTGCACTTCTCGACTCTTCTAGCCGTTGTACTTTATTTCCGAAAAAGATTAACATCTCTCTTCCTTAGCGTTTTCAGAACGGGCGACACAGATGAAAAAAAACTAATTACATTTCTCATAGTAGGAACTATACCCATTGTAATTATTGGCTTTTTGTTTAAAAACAAAGTAGAAGTGATAAGTGAAGACCCTATTCTAGTTTGCATTTTCCTATTTATTACTGGTCTGATTTTGTTTTTACCCAGCTTTATAAAAAAGTCGATCGGTAATAAGGAAATTACTGTGGGCCGTTCATTTATTATTGGTATAGCGCAGGCCATTGCTTTACTGCCTGGAATAAGCCGATCTGGCAGTACAATTACAATGGGAATGATTCTGGGAATCCCACCCAAACGATGCGCAGAATTCTCGTTCTTATTGGGTATTCCTGCTATTTGTGGCGCAATGGTTTTAAAAATGAAAGAGATTTCATCTCTTAAAGCTGATCTTTTAATTGTTTACTCAGCAGGCATGATCGCCGCATTTCTGACTGGATTAATAGCGATTTTTTGTGTTCTGAATTTAATAGCTAAAGGGAAATTTAAATACTTTGGTTTTTATTGCCTCTTAATTGGAATTACAGGGTTGATCTATTTTACTTCCAGTTAAGACTCTTTAAATAGAAAAAAAGAATTAGACATCTCGTGGCTGAAAATATAATTAAAATTCCACTAAAGGTATTCCTTTTATTAATAAGCCATCTCTTCATTTCAATATCTCTATCAGATTACGCAGAACTACCTTTGGCTTCAGGCTTCGATTTCCCTGTAGGAGCACCGACAGGAAGTGGATATTACAAGGCTAGGGGATTTTGGCCTAATGGACACGTGGGAGAGGATTGGAATGGGAAAGGCGGTGGAAACACTGATTTGGGTGATCCAGTATATTCAATAGGTGATGGTATCGTAGTGCAATCAAGAGATGTGCGCAGAGGATGGGGTAACGTTATCATAATTCGACATGTGTTTATGGATAAAAATTCAACAATCAAGTTAATGGATTCTCTTTATGCCCATCTTGACTCTCGTAATGTCGTTCTTAATCAAATAGTGAAAAGAGGACAAAGAATTGGAGCAATTGGAAACAATAGAGGAATGTACTTGGCCCACTTACATTTTGAAACTCGTAAAAACCTATCAATTGGAATGCACAGGTCAAGTTTCGCAAAAACTTACTCAAATTATTATAGTCCTACATCCTTCATTAGATCCCACCAGAATTGCAAACAAAATAAAAGGACTTACAAAGTTCCTATTAATACATTCGCTCCATACCCAGGAACCTATCCAAAGAACAAAAATCAAAATCTGGCCTCAAAAAGCATCCCAATAAAATCTGAGACAAATACTAATAAAATACTAAAACCAAAAAAAATCGATCAACCAACTAAAAAAACTTTACTTTCAACATTGGACCCAAAAATCAGAGGGATAATTTTAAAAAAACCTAAAAAAAATCCAGTTATAAAGACTGAACCTAAGAAAGAAAAACTAGGCTTATTGGCAAGAATCCGGGCTCGCTATACCGGCTCAAAAGATTCTACAAGAAAAGTCAAAAGGAGTCGATTTTCTCCACGTAAAAGACCATAGAAAAATTATAAAATTACTATTTTAATTTTCTTGTTTGAGCAAATAATACTCAATGCTGTCTACGAGGGCTCTCCAACTAGCAACTATTATATTTTCTGAAACTCCCACAGTACCCCAACTGTTTTCGCCATCTGAAGATACTATTAAAACTCTTGTTTTAGCAGCCGTCCCAGTATGACTATCTATAATTCTGACTTTATAATCTCTTAACTCAATACCTTTAATGGATGGATAGAATGGCTCTAAAGCTTTTCTTAAAGCACTATCAAGTGCATTAACCGGTCCATCTCCCTGCGCAACAGTATAAGCAGGCTGATCATTTACCTCTAATTTAACTGTTGCTTCACAAGTTTCAAAATGACTTTCTGGATGCCTTCGCGTTGTACAATGATATTCAGTAAGTTTAAATAAACTGCGATAATCATTTATAGCTTTTCTTATTAAAATTTCAAAAGAACCTTCAGCTGCTTCAAATTCATAACCATCTTTTTCAAGGTCCTTTAATTGAGATAAAATTCCTAGAGCCGTTTCACTACCTTTCTCAAGATTGTGCCCTAATTCTTTTGCTTTCATTAGAATGTTACTCTGACCAGATAGCTCAGAAATAAGAATAACCTGTGAATTACCTACGCTTTCAGGAGTAATATGCTCATAGGTTCTAGATAATTTTTGTACTGCATTAACGTGCATTCCACCCTTATGCGAGAAAGCAGTCCGCCCAACATATGGCGCACGTTCATTATGAGAATTATTTCCAAGATCATCAACGAAGTGAGATATCTGAGTGAGTTTTGATACATCAGCAGAAATACCAATACCCATTTTAAGTGAGAGATTTGGAATGGCAGAAGTTAGATTGCAATTACCTGTGCGCTCACCATATCCGTTAATAGTTCCTTGAACATGAACTGCTCCTGCGTTAACAGCAGAAAGAGCATTTGCTACACCAACTCCAGTATCATCATGAGTATGTATACCTACTGGAACATTTATCGTGTTTACAACTTCCTCAGTCATTTTATATATTTCATGCGGCATTGTTCCTCCATTGGTATCACANAGGACTATCGCATCAGCACCCCCCTCTTTNGCTGCAAGCAATGTAGCAATAGCATGACTAGGGTCATCTTTGTACCCATCAAAAAAATGTTCTGCATCATATATCACCTCTCGACCTTCACTCTTCAGATATCTTGCTGTATCTCTTATCATCGATTGGTTCTCCTCTTCCGAGGTCCTAAGAACTTCTGTAACATGAAGTTTCCAGGTTTTACCAAAAAAAGTAATTACAGGAGTCTCAGCTTCTAGAAGAGTTCTAACTTGTGGATCAGATTCTACTTTTTTATCTGCCCTTCTAGTGCTTCCAAATGCAGCTACCTTTGCATTCTTCCAATTTATCTTTTTTGCTTCAGTGAAAAAATCAACATCCTTTGGATTTGATCCTGGCCAACCACCTTCAATATAATTGACCCCAAAGTCATCCAGCCTATCAGCAACTCGAAGTTTATCTAATGAGCTAAATGAAAGTCCTAGTCCCTGAGTACCATCACGCAGTGTGGTATCGTAAATTACAACTGAATCAGGAGTATTCATGTTAATGATTTGATTGAGGATTTTTTCCCATCAGCGCTAAAAATTTATTGAGACACGTTAACCTAATGAACCAGCGCCTAAGCATTAATTGTCCATATAATAGGAATTCGAATTGGAAGATACATCTTTCTAAACTATTAATAAAAATAGACTCAGCCATCCTTATTACAAGCGGAAAGTCTCAAAGTGCCCTTAAGCGTCCAACACATTTTAGAATCTAATTTGTTTATTTAAGCTCCTTAACAATAACGGCATAGGCATTGTGATTATGAATTGACTCAAAATTCTCAGCTTCAACTTTATACCAATTGATATTACTTATTCCATTAGCCTTCAGTGCNACATTACGAACTAAATCTTCTACAAAAACAGGATTATCATATGCTCTTTCAGTAACTACCTTTTCATCTGGCCTTTTCAAAACACTATAAAGCTCTGAACTGGCGGACGATTCGACGAGTAAAATCAAATCTTCAATCCATATCGGATCAGATGATTTAACCGAGAATTTAACATTGCCTCTTTGATTATGAGCTCCCCTTTCACTTATCGCTTTAGAACAGGGACACAATGTCGTTACCGGAACATTTACGGTAACCTCTGATTCAAAGTATTCACCTTCTAGTATACTTTCAATGTTTACTAAATAGTCCATTGGACCCTTTAAACCTGACTCAGGTGCATTTTTTTCAATAAAATATGAAAAACTAGAATTAACTCGAGATTTTCTCGCCTCAAGTTTTTCAAGTAAATGTCTGTTCAAAACCGATATATTTTTAACACTTATACAATTACCGTGCTCATTTAAGACTTCTATAAATCTACTCATGTGTGTACCTCTTTGATCTTTTGAAAGATCAACCGCCAATGAAAATTCTGAAATCGTAGGCTGAATTGACTCTTTATCCTGTACATTCACAGGAAACTTAAAGGAGCTTACACCAACCCAATTTATCTCAATCCCTCTATCATCAATCTCTGATTGCGTATCATTCAATTCCTCCATATCAAATTGTGTACAAACAAAAGAATTATGCTCCTAATGCTAGATTCTGTCGCGAATTAATATTTATAAANCTGTAAAAACAGATTTATCGGAACTAAATAAATATTTTAAATATTTACTTAAGTAAATTGACTGCTCTGGAACGCTTAATTTCTCTTGTGATTTTTCTATGAATTTTGGCGGACACACCAGTAATTCGTCTTGGTAAAATCTTGCCAGTATCTGTAGTGAAAAGNGTTAAGACCTCTGGATTTTTGTAATCAATTTGCTCNACAGGTATATCCAAACGCCTGCGTGGCATTTTTCTATTAGCTTTTCTTAAATTGTATGCGCGCTGTTCGTTTTTAGGTTCCATAGTGATTTAATTACCTAAGTTCACGGTGAAGAGTTCTCTTTTTTAAGAAGGGATTATACTTCACTTTTTCTAATCGGCCTGGTGTTCTCAGGCTCTTCTTATTTCTAGTTGTAGTATATCTGGATGGAGGAACACCTTTTTCACGTGCTTCTGTACATTCCAAAATAATAGTNTCTCNTGCCATTTTAGTATTTTATTGAGGGGTGGTAATATTAAACCCAAATTTAAGCCTTTTCAACCCCAGATGTATCTTCCATATAACCAACCATATTACTCCTATCAGGCAACCTTCTTCCCCCTCTAATTCCACTTTCTTTCTCAATTTGAGCNTGGCATTCTACTGTAAATCGCGCAAATGGAATCGCTTCAAGACGAGCATTTATGATTTTTTTCTTAGACATTTCACATATTCCATATGTTCCATAGTCTATTCTCTTTAAAGCTTCCTCAATCTCATGCAAAGCATCCTGCTCTTGTGAGAGTAAATTTAATGCAAAATCCCTATCATAAGCGTCACTACCTGCATCAGCTTGATGCATTCCNAAGGCGGATGAGTCTCCTCCATCCGCATCTGATCTTAAATTATCTCTAGCAACTCCAGCCATAGTATCTAACAAAGAATCACGGAGATCACGAAGTTTTTGCTGCTGTTTAGCCTCAAAGTTACTNAGCTTAAGGGATTTCCTAAGCTTAGGCCTAACAGGAATCGGAAGAATCTCTTCTTCCTCTTCTTTTTTAGCAGCAGCAGCACTTTTTATACTTCTCTTAACTGCAAGTTTCTTTTTAACCTCTTTCTTCTTTGCAGGAGCNTTCTTCTTTNCAGGAGCTTTCTTCTTTGCAGGAGCTTTCTTNTTTGCAGGAGCTTTCTTNTTTGCAGGAGCTTTCTTNTTTGCAGGAGCTTTCTTTTTTGCAGGA
>PAHQ01000079.1 GCA_002705125.1 Verrucomicrobiales bacterium
ATCACTAATGAAATCGTCATTAAAGAGATCATACCTGCGATCAGGAAAGTATCAGATCAGACAAAATCTGAGATCATCGACTTAAATACTCCGTTCAAAGGCAAAAACGAACTCATACCTGATTTCGTTCACCCTAATGGGGCTGGAGCAACTGTTATTGCTAAAACAGTTAAAAACTGCATCAATAAACAATAGTACCAATTGAAATAACAGACTTATTCTTAAGAAAAATGAAAAACAAAAAAAAAGTTTCTCAATTTCATTATTTTTCCCTCTAATAAAACACCAGATTTCTATTAACAACCAAACTTACAAGTATTCATGAAACTTAAATTCTCTGAAACTATAAAAGCATTTACCATAATTGGATTAGCAATAAATATGATCTCATGCGGTGGTGACACTAAAGACGATTCATCTGATGGGTCACAATCGAATACACCAAAAATAAAACTAGCATTTATGACAAATGCTACTGCCGATTTCTGGTCTTATGGAAAAGCGGGCGCTGAAAAGGCTGCATCTGAGCATGATGACATCGAAATAGAATTTAAGATGGGTGACGGCACAGCAGCAAAACAAAGAGAAATATGTGATTCATTATTAGTGAGAGGATTTAAGGGAATAGCAATAAGTCCTCCTAACCCTAAGGGGCAGCAAGAAATGCTTAACACATGGGCAAAGAAAGCTTCAATCATAACTGTTGATAGCGATGCTCCTAATTCAGACCGTTTGTTTTATTTAGGAACAAANAATGTNGAAGCNGGNCGNCAAGCCGGNGAACTNCTNAANGANGCANTNCCTGANGGNGGNNANGTNATGGNNTTNGTTGGNGTTGGAGATCANGCAAANGCAGTNGANCGNTANCAAGGCCTCAANGAAGCNGTNGAAGGAACAAAAATTGANATTTTAGANCTTAGNACNGACGANGCNAATATNGGNAAAGCNNGAAGAAANGCNGAAGACACANTNACNAANTANCCNNACCTTGCAGGNATGGTTGGNCTNTGGGCNTANAANGCNCCTGCNTGCCTNAANGCAGTNAGAGANAANGGAGNNATAGGNAANGTNAAAATANTAGCNTTNGATGAAGANGTTGAAACTCTTAAAGGCNATNGATNCNGGNGANATNCATGGAACGGTNGTTCAACAACCCTATGAATTTGGNTATCANNCNATCAANGCNCTNCGCTCAATTATAATNGAAGGNAANTCNNCNCNAGANCTTGNNNTTCCNGANNCNAAACAGAAATTCATNGCNACNAAAATGATNNGAAAAGGNGGTGGNGANGNNTATTTGAANCAATGTCAGGANTGGAAGAGTGGNTCTGCAGCAANCAATTAAAACACTTNATNCAAGATANATTTATCTTAAAATTTGAATAAAATTTCTGACAACTCATNTCCTGCATTAAAAATGCAAGGGATACACAAGTCCTTTCCAGGAGTTCGTGCTCTTATCGATGTAGACTTTTCGATATCGACTGGAGAAGTCGTTGCACTAATAGGAGAAAACGGTGCNGGAAAATCAACATTGATGAACATTCTTGGGGGAGTGCATCAACCCGATTCTGGAACAATTGAAGTTGGAGGAAATATCACAACAATTAAATCTGTTTCAAATGCTGATGAGCTAGGAATAGGTTTCGTTCATCAAGAACTAAACATTCTCGATAACCTCGATGTCGGAGCTAATGTTTTTTTGGGTAGAGAGCCGCGTCGTCTAGGAATCGTAAACACAAAAGAAATAATAGAAAAAACCAAACCTTTCATTGAAATGCTTGGTCTCGAAATTTCTCCAGAAACACCAGTCTCTGAACTTTCCATAGGGCAACAACAAATGGTCGAAATAGCCAAAGCTCTATCAAAAAATGCTAAAATTATTATAATGGATGAACCNACATCCAGCCTCACTTTATCTGAAACTGAAAAGCTTCTAAGTGTAATATCGGATTTACGCACTAAGGGAATCGCAATAATATATATATCGCACAGATTAGGNGANGTAAGTCAATGCGCAGACCGTGTTATAGCACTTCGAGATGGAGAAAATGCNGGAGAACTTTCTAGGGAACAAATTAGTCATGATTCGATGGTCAATCTAATGGTAGGAAGAGCCCTTGAGAGAAACACTCACGCAGGNTCCAAGATTAAAGACGACATTAAAGGCTTAGAGGTAACCAATTTAAGAACATTAGCTTATCCAAATTGCAAAGTAACCTTTCGCGTGGCCGCTGGTGAAATCTTAGGAATGGCTGGACTCGTAGGAGCAGGCCGATCTGAACTTGCTCAAGCTATATTTGGAGTTGATCAAGCCCTAGAGGGTGAAGTCAAAATTAATAGTGTTNAAGTAAAAAGAGGNTCCTCAAANGAATCAATTAAGNGCGGAATTTACCTTGCNCCAGAAGATAGAAAACGAACAGGTCTAGTTACTGAATTTGACATTACTAAAAACATTTCACTGGCTTCTCTCAGTAAATACTCTACAAAATTTGGGCTAATTAATAACAGTTCTGAACGAGATGCTGCAATTCATCAAATTGAAAGTCTAAATATAAAAACACCTTCAGCAAGCACTCCAGTAATCAATTTAAGTGGTGGCAATCAACAAAAAGTAGTTCTCGGAAAATGGCTTTCTATGAATCCTAAAGCTATCATTTTTGATGAACCAACCAGAGGGATTGACGTTGGCGCAAAAGCTGAAATTTATAAATTAATGCGCGACCTTGCAAATCAAGGTGTCGCTGTCTTGATGATCTCAAGTGACATGGAAGAGGTCATTGGGATTAGTGATCGGATAGCTGTAATGCATGAAGGAAGCATTACAGGAGAANTAAATCGTGATGATTTTTCTGAAGAAACTATCATGCACCTCGCAGTTGGAGGGAAACGTTTAAGTGAAAACTTGATTAACTAATGGGAAATACAAAATTAGGTATAGTTAACAAAAACAGAAGAGAGCTAGGAATGCTGGGTCTTCTCATCGCTCTTGTTGTAATCACCNCGGCTGGNACNACTGAAAGTGGGGTCCAAGGCCTNTTCGAGAGCAAGTTCCTTACACCAGACAACTTGAAGAACATAAGCAGAGAAATAGGAATCTATGGTATCTTCAGTATAGGTGTTGGCATTGTTATAATAACGGCGGGCATTGACCTCTCTGTAGGATCACTNATGGCACTTCTCGGAGTAGTATTTCTCTACTTTGTCACCCCTCCAGAAACCAGACCAGACTCTTTTCTAGCAAATATAATTCCTGAAATAACATGGCCTCTAGCAGTGTTTTTTACAATCATTTTAGGCACCTTAGTGGGATTTGTTCAGGGTCTTCTTGTTGGGAAACTTAAACTCCAAGCCTTCATAGTTACTCTTTGTGGACTTTTGTCTTACAGAGGGCTAGCTAGATTTTCTGCTGATGATACATCTATTAACCTTAGTGACTCAGAACAAGATTTAACTTTTGTCAGATACCTTGGNGAAGGAAGCTTAGGTGATGTGTTAACTAANGGCAACGGCTCGGGTATTCTTCATAGTATTCCCATGTCTTTCGTCTACCTTATTTGCTTTGCTCTAGTTTTTGGGATTATTCTACACAAGTCTATTTTTGGTCGCTACATTTTTGCTTCAGGAAGAAATGAATTAGCGACAAAATATTCCGGCATAAATACCAGCATAGTGATCGCATTCGCTTACGTAATTGCTGGCTTTTGTACAGCCTTTGCAGCAATTCCATTCAGTATTTATACAGGCTCAGTTCAACCTGCAACACATGGTGCTTTTTTTGAACTTTATGCAATCGCCGCAGCAGTGCTAGGTGGATGTAGCCTTAAAGGAGGCGAAGGATCAATTGTTGGAATATTAATAGGGACAGCAATTCTTATAGTCCTAAGAAACATGGTTAACCTCTTTGGATATCCGACGCCATTAAGTGACGCCATTACTGGTGGAGTTATTTTTGTTGGAGTTATATTGGATCAGCACGGCTTATCAAGCATTAAGCGAATATTCACCATTAAAAACAAAAGTTAGTAATTTAATTACCAAGGTGAGTTACCTCCATTAACACATAAGGTTTGTCCTGTGATAAAACTTGCTTCTTCAGAAGCAAAATACGCAACAGCTTCACCAACATCATCAGGAGTCCCCCATCTTCCTGCCGGGATATTCTTAAGATATGAATCCTTCTCATCTTGTGGTTCATCAATATGCCTTTCAGTAGGAATCCAACCAGGATTTACTGTATTTACTGTAATACCAAAAGAAGCCAATTCCTTTGACATACTACGAGTCCAACCAATTTGCCCCCCTTTTGCAGAAACATATGCACTGAATGGGCTAACAGAAAGTTGATAGACTTCGCTAGAAATATTTACAATTCTTCCCCATTTTTTATTTTTCATTTGATCTATGGTTGCCCTAGTCAACAAATAAGGACTCTTAACAAAAAAATCCAACATCTGTTGATAGAAACTCCAATCATATTCTTCAATTGGTTTAAGAGGCTGGTCTGGTGTCGCATTTGGAACAATTATATCTATTGGACCAAATTTTGATTCGCCCGTGTTGACGATTTCTTGAACTGATGACTCATCAATTGCATTCCCACGAACTAAGACTCCATCACAACCAAGTGACTTAAATTCAGAGAATGCTCTGTCTGCTCTTTCCTCATCATTATAGTAATTCATAATGACTTTCGCACCAGCCTGTCCTAGTACTTTAGCAATACCAAAACCAAGCCCTGTAGTGCTTCCCGTTATTAATGCAACATGATCTGTTAGAGTTTGAGCCATAATATTTTAAAATAAATACCAAAAAGATTTCCTCAAGCTTATAATTACTATTGTTACTATAAAATAATCAAAAATGTAATAGAAATACTATATAGGTGATGAGTTCTATATCTTTAAACAAAATTTAATTTTAATAAGACAAAGCTAAGTTGAGAAGCTTCAACTTAGACATAGATTATTATAATAATTTCAGCTTCTGTCATTTGAGAAAACCTAAGTTAAAAGATTACCAATTGGACCAATTTATTGGTGAGGGCTCAACCGGATCTGTATGGATTGGCAGTTACAAAGGCAAGGGGCCTCTAGCAATTAAAAGCTTAAGAAAATCATCTATAAACCTCAAACTTATATCAGAAGGTCTCGTTAAGGTTTATGAAAGGAATGGGCATCCTGGTATCGCAAAAATATATGACTTTAACCTATCTTCTGAAAATCCTTATATAACATACAAACTATATGCAGAAACCACTGAACTTAATAACNGCTCTAAAATAATAAAGAAAAGAACATTAGAAGAGCTATGTGCAAAAGTAGAGNATAAGGACGTCGTTCGAATNGCCCTTAAATTGGCTAAGGCAATTAATTTTCTCCACCAGAACGACATAGCGCATTGCAATATTAAACCTACCAACATTCTTTTTGAAGACGGTGTTAATCCAGAGCCCAAATTNTCAGATTTTTCTCAAGGACATTTGAGTGGCGTAGAAGACCTCGCTTTAAGTGATTCATTATTTTTCTGTCCTCCTGAACAGCTTAATTGCGGCACTCATTTCAAAATAAATGAAAGTAAGGTTTGGGATATTTATAACTTCGGGTCAACGATTTACAAATTACTGACTGGCGAATTTTGTAGACTAAATGAAGAAATTCTGAACTTTAAGAAGAGGAACCAAAACACAGACTTCATACATTCGGGAATCACTCCTAATCAAGTAGCCAGAGCAATAAGAAAACGACCTAATATTAAATGGCCAACTAAATCAGAGTCAAAAGATGAAGAAAAGTTCAGAGAAATTATCGAGAAATGTCTATCCTTAGATATCGCCGACAGGTTTGCTAGTATTGATGATGTTATAAATGAAATACAAAACTGTTCATACAAGCCTCCGCACTTGAACATTATTTCACCAAGTAAAAGTAATCCGAAAAGAACAGCAAACAAAAGAGTCAAGCCAAGTAAAGTTAAATTTACTACAACAATTGCCGTAAGCGTAGCACTAGGTTATATATGTGGTTCGCACATCAACAATCAATCTAAAGATCAAAATAAGAACTCAAATCAATTTGTACCATCATCAAGTTTAACATCACCACCTCCAGAAAAGGAATTGGTTGAAATTACAAAACCTAATGAAGAGGTGAATCCTAATACATTAGATGAAGCCAAATTAGACTACTTATTTAATGATCTACAAGAATCACAAGCCGCATTGAACGAGATATGCCAAATGATTGTCAAAAGGGACTCAGAAGGAAATTCCCTTTATAAATTTCCAGAGGGAACTATTGGTACAATTCTTTCATATTATGAAAAATTTATCGAGCGCAAGGAAGACGAGCCTGCACTAAGAGATTCAGTTATTACTGCACTTAACAATTCAAGTGAATTGAACTTATTACTTGGAGATTACGATTCCGCTGCGAAAAAATTAACGTCTGCTGCCAATTATCTAGAAAATGATGAAATTGGTGGTGGCGAATCAAATGAAATCATTCAAAAGAAGGCAAAAATTTATAACAATCTTTCTACTTCTCTAATAGGTAGTAGAAAATTCATGGCGGCAGCACTGGCTTCAAAAAAATCTTACGATCTTATTCATACAATTCATAACCAAGATAAAGAAAATAACGATAGCGCTAGAAAAGTGGCTAGCAGTGCCTTTGCGCTTTCCCAAAATTATTTGAAAACAAATAATTTAGAACTGTCAGAACTTTATGCTGAAAAGACCATCGAGTTATTGAATGAAATCACCGAAGATCAACTCCTCCTTGAAACTGACGAATATCATTACGCCATTACAAATTTACAACTAGGAACAATTCTATCGCTAAAAGAGAACTATTCCTCAGCAAGAGAATACCTTCAATTATCAATAGAACAATTCACTGGCCTCATTACAGCGTTTCCTGAAAACATTAATTATCAATTTCAACTCACAAGAGCTTTGGGCAAGGAGGCCGACAATGCATTTGTATTGAGTGATTCCAATGCAGTTTTGATTAATAATGACTCAATAGAATTATTAAGAAATCTTATCAACAATGAAGAGAGAGAAGTTTTCAAGTATGAACTCGGGTGTCGCCTTCATACTTTTTCAAAATCGTTATTGTCTGAGGGTGAATATAGCGCAGCCAGAACACAGGCAAACTCTGCATTAACTATTCTAAAGGAAATAAGAAAAACTGAACCTAGTAATATAGATTACCAACATAAAACTTCTGAGATTTATAGAATGCTAATTGATCTTCACAAGGAAGCTGGTGATCATAAAAAAGCTATCGAATACAGCAGAGAAGCTCTAACCCTTGCCGAAGTTTTATTAGAAAAAGATAGAGACGTTGAAAAAAATAACAAAAGAAAGACTAACAACCAATTAAAACTCGCCAGAGATCATGGAGTATTAGGTTATAATTTAATCAACCTTAAAGACGATGATGAGTCGATACTAAAGGAAGCTAGCGAATGCTTCAAAGAAGCACAAAAGCATTACAAAGAAATTCTTTTTTCTGAACCTAAAAATAAAAAAGCCCAAGAAGGTATACAATGGACTTTAGATATTTTATCTCAGATTCCTAAGAATTCTTCCTAGCATCTTTAAAAGACTTGATACAAGCAACTAGATAAAAGACACACAATATACCCATAATCATTGTTCCTACAGACGGCAGATTAATTTCTCCTCCAATGATCTTTGGAATAGCTCTTCCTATACCTCCTAGAGCTCCAATCAATGCGAAAACCAAAGCAATATGAGCAAATAATTTTCTTTTCTTTTCATTAATTGCAAGAAGACCACAAATAACAATAGGGGCTCCAATAAACGCAGGTATCAATGCCGTCACACTAGCTCGAGAAGTATATAGATATAAACCAACTCCAAGAGTTATTAGTATTATCCCGACCTTTAGAGAAAGCTTTGTAATTTGAGTCATATTAATGGGAATTAACGGATTCCGTCGATTAGGTCAATAAATATACCTTTAAAAACAATATTGATCTGATTTCTTTAGCGTACTATTAATTAATTGATAAAAATTCATCAGATATAATGCGAACCTCCCATAACAAAACTCGTAGAAATTTCATTGCATCATTAAGTGCATCATTAGTAACAACTCCTAGTCTTCTTAGAGCTGATCACCACAAAAAAAAGAAGAATTTATACGAAATATCTATTGCTGAATGGTCTCTACATAAATCTCTTTTTAGTAAAAAAATGACAAATCTTGATTTCCCTGTCATTTCAAAAAAAGAATTTGGAATTTCTGCTGTCGAGTATGTAAACCAATTCTTCAAAGATAAGGCTAATGATAAAAAATATTTAAATGAATTGAATAAAATTTGTAAAAATGAAGGCGTCAAAAGTTTACTTATAATGTGTGATGGAGAAGGAAATCTTGGAGATCCGAATAAAACAAAAAGATCAACCGCAGTAAACAATCATAAGAGATGGTGTGAAGCGGCAAAACATCTTGGATGCCACTCAATACGAGTAAACGCATCCTCTTCTGGATCTTTTGAAGAACAGCAAAAACTTGCCGCTGATGGTCTTGCCAGTCTAAGTGATTATGCCTCAACCCATGAAATTAATGTGATAGTAGAAAACCATGGAGGACTATCCTCTAATGGATCTTGGCTCGCCGGGGTTATGAAAACTGTAAATAAGAAAAACTGCGGCACACTACCCGACTTTGGTAATTTTAGGATAGGCGGTGGAAAAAGTTATGATAGATATAAAGGTGTCACAGAGTTGATGCCTTTTGCTAAAGCAGTAAGCGCTAAATCCCATGATTTTGATGAAAATGGTAATGAAATACATACAGATTATCATAGGATGATGAAAATCGTCACTGATGCCGGCTATAACGGTTATGTCGGCGTAGAGTATGAAGGCAATAAGTTAGGGGAATATGATGGAATCAAAGCCACCAAAAAACTATTAGAAAGAGTTAGAGAGAAACTAATTTAGTTAAGGTTTAATTATTCTATAAAAAACCTTATCTACTCCAGAGTAAGGAACAGTTTCAGTGATTACTTTGCCTTCGCCGATGATTAATTTTTTAAGGCTTATCCAATCTTTTAAATTGTATGATATTTGAAATTGATAAATGTCCCCTTCCTTACCAGGGAACATAATATTTATATCATCAGAGAAACGCTTAATTTTAGTTTCAAATTCGGGCACGCTTTCCCTAGAATTTTGCAGACTACCAAAAAATATTTCTGTTGAATCATTATACCCATCACCATCACTATCTACTGCTTTTTCTTCCGGTATTTGAATATACACAAACTCTCTAATCGTTTTACTGCTAACTAATAGATTCAGATCAAAATATAAATCACTACTAACTCGATCTATTTGATGAACTTCAGCAGCAATAACGTTCTCACCTTCTCTCAGCAGGGCAGAATCAAAGAAATATTCTTTAGACTGCAATTCATCGGATCCTAAGACATCATTTTCTGCAAAAGTGGTATGTGTTGCATTAGGCTGAAGGTTATCTCGAGCTATTTCAACTCCATTCAAATATACAGCGACTC
Source organism: Verrucomicrobiales bacterium (assembly GCA_002705125.1). GTDB lineage: Bacteria > Verrucomicrobiota > Verrucomicrobiia > Verrucomicrobiales > DEV007 > EC70. The sequence goes on from PAHQ01000079.1 coordinate 9,556, forward strand.
CATCGTCTTTTTGAAGCGCTATCTTTGAAGCCACCACATCAGATAGGCCCGTGAATTTAAAAGTTTTCCTAAAGTAATAAGTTGTATATTTATTTGATGGATCATTACCAAAGCTAACCAGGCCATTAACTTCATCTTGTCCATAACCTAAAGGAGAAAGCGCGTTAACCCATGTATCATCATTATAAGAAACCGATTTCCAAAGGTCGGGTGGGGATTCAGCATTACTTCTATATTTCCAGAGGTCCCCTGAGGAAACAAGTTCAGTAAATGGTGGAATTATAGCCACGGCACTTATATCAAATTTAAAATCTTCACTAGACCTAGAACTTTTATGAACTTCTACTGCCAATGTATTTTGCCCATCTGTAAGCAAGGAAACAGGAATAGCCACACTCAACACTTTATCCTCATCAAGTAAATCATTGGAAGCAAGGGTCCTGTAAGAAGCATTTGTTCTTAAATTGTCATCCCTATAAACTTCATTTCCATTTAAGTAAATAGAACACGAGTCCGTACGGTCTAAATTGAGGACAAAAGAGTTTATAGAATTAGTATCTTCGACCCTAAAAGTTTTCCTGAAATACGTTGTAACATATTTATTAGTCTTGCTAGGTCCGTAACTTATATTTGTGTTAATACCTATAGTATTACCATAACCAAAAGATCCACTTCCTTTACTCCAGGATTCATTGCCAAACTCAACATCCGCCCAATTAAGGCCTGGATTAGTACCGTTATCCAAATAACTCCATTCACTACCAAAGAAGAACAAGTTACGTGAAACATTTCCATTAGCGTTATCAACTGCATAAGTAAATGTATCCATGCCCGAAGAACCTTCGTTTACGATATAATCGAAATCACCTTTCTCATTTAGAATTAAAGTTCCTTTGCTCGGTTCAGTTTCAATGTATGGAATTATCGGATCGCCATCAACATCAAGATCATTTGTTAAGATGTTACCTTCTACACCTCTACCAACAATTGTGAAATAATCTGCACTAAGATTGGGTGCATCATTGGTAGCGTCGACTTCCAATATAACATTAGATATATTACTCTCTAAAAGATCAGGCTTGGGCGCAGTCGCAATCAAAGTTCCATCAATTTCGAGATCTATTGTATTCCCGCTAATGTCAAAAGAACCCTGAAAACTGACTGGCACACGAAGGGTTAAGAGTCTATTTGATTCGGTAATAGTNCCGTCTAAATCAATGTCTTCNATNATNGTATCAAATGTTTGGGGNCCATCTGGTACACCTAAATCTAATGAAGCGCTGACTTCGGCATTTCCTGTAACTTGAAATTCGTTACCTTTCTGACTNAATTCACCAGAATTNGAAACTGTTGAANCNGGACCTGGTTTAGAAAGATCTAAAATAACGTCGCCACCATCAGCGGATACTTCCGCAGTAACAAATAAGAAAAACCTATAGTTAAGTCTTATATCGTCAGATAATATTAAAGAGGCATTAACTATTCTAATTGATTCAAATGGAGATTCCGTTGGACTTAACTCAACTTGTAGAGTCCCCTCCAAAGCCGAATTATCAGAACGAGTTTGACTGAGGCCCAANGCTGTTAATTCAGCCGAGAAATCTACNGTTGATTTAGATTCATCAACTGTGAATTCAATTGTGCTGGGTTGCGACTGGAAAGAATAAGAAAANGAGTCCTCCCCATTAAAATTAATGTTAGGAGTGTAAACAAAAGAACCGTCACTTCTAAAATCAACTTCACCACTTTTAGGCTCTGATCTTAAGACTGCTCTGGCATTACCATCTCCTAGAATATCGTTAGTTAATACTCCGAATTCCTTATCAACNATTAATTGTCCATCCTCTAAAAGGTCAAACCCGTCTTCAATGGCTCTTTTGTTTTGAGCAAATGACACTACAGAAGTAAAAAATACAAAACATACAACATATGAGATGGCCCCTGGAACCTTCATTGAACGAGTTTCTAATGATTGGGAAATTAGTTTCAACAAATCTTAGTGAAACTAATATGTTAATAATTGTAATAAAAAACTATGACCCTGTATACTTCTCAAGCTTTTTGATGACTTCCTCCTTNTTATTTGAAACCATGCTNCCNTCAGGCTTTAGCAATACAACATTAGGAATAAATCCAGTCTCTCCTAGGGATGTAAGTTTTTTTACGGATTTCATTTGATCAAGCTTAATTGCAGGCCAATTCATTTTACTAGACTTGAGATATTTAGCCAAACCCTCTTTTGTTCTATCATAATCGACCAAGACCAACTGAAACTTTTTCTTTTTTCCTAGCTCATTATTTTTTTTGTTTAACGAAACCAACTGCTTCGTTACAGACTTACATCCGCCTCACCATGAAGCAGAGTGATAGAGAACATAATACTCAACATCCTTTGACAATTTAGCATCAACCACTTTTCCTTCTTTAAGTTCAATAATTTTTCCATTTAAAGAATCGTGAACAATATTCTTTTTCTCCTCTGCATTTAGAACGCTTCCGAAAATTATTATTGAGAGNGTGCAGANTAATATTTTGATTGANTTTTTCATTNTATTTAAATTTTTANNAATATTAACACATTTGACTGTTTAAATCTTCAGTTTATTCAACTTCTCTCAAATGGATGGAGTCTTGGACGAATTCTCCACCTAAAACATCACTTAAAACAATAACAGAATCACCCGTTTCAGCATACCCTCTTCGTTTTAAGTCATCTAATCCTCTTGCAACTGTATCTTCAGAATTATCTAAAAACTTCGCTTTTATTGATGTCACTGCACGACTTAGAGCCAAATGCCTTAGAATTTGGTCGTCTTCTGAAAAAGCATAAATGAAAGCATCATTTGGTCTTAAATTAGAAATGTAATTGGCCATAACTCCTCTCTTAGTAAAAACTGCAATTTTACAACCTGGAATAGAATCTGCTAAAACAACAGCTGCCTTAACTGTTTTCTGTTTATGGGTCTTCAATATTGCTGCTTCAGCGAAATTTGCACCGCCGCCTTCATTTCGTGTTGAAATACGACTTAATATCTCAACACTCTTTTGCGGATATTGGCCGATACTAGTTTCACCACTCAACATGACAGAATCAGCTTCTTCATAAACTGCATTAGCTACATCAGTGACCTCTGCACGAGTAGGAAGAGGATTGTCTAACATTGATTCTAGCATGTGCGTTGCAACAATAACCCTCCTCCCCAATTTAATACATTTCCTAACAATTCTTCTCTGTACTATAGGAAGCTCCTCTATATTCACTTCTATTCCAAGGTCTCCNCTCGCAACCATTACAACATCAGAGGATAGAATAATTTCGTCTAGGTTTTTCATTGCCTGCTGATCTTCAATTTTAGCAACTATTTGCGCCTTCGATTCCTGCCCTTCAAGAAAAGTGCGAAGCTCTTCAAGATGTGATGACTCCCTGGCAAAACTTAAAGCAACAAAATCAACACTCAATTTACCACCAAGAACTGCATCTTCCTTATCTTTGTTTGTAAGNGCCGGAAGCCTAACATTTACTCCTGGTAAATTAATATGCCTTCTAGATCCCAGAACTCCATCAGTCAACGCCTTACAGAGCACTCGTTCACTACTAACCTCCTCTACCTTTAAGTGTATAACCCCATTATCAACTAGCACAGTGTCACCGGGAGAAATATCCTCGTGTAACCCAGGATAATTAACTGTTGTACTTTTCTCTATGCTAGGAGCTTCATCCCCTAACCGCAGCTCACACAAATCTCCTTCAAGTAATTCTAAAGAATTAGTGAGTTCGCCTGTTCTTATAGCAGGACCTTGTAAATCCATGAGGATCCCAACAATTCTTCCGGCCTGATCTGCGGCTGCTCTTATTTTAGGAATAATTTCAATTACCCAATCATGCTTTGCATGACTCATATTAAGCCTGAACACATTTGTTCCTGCTTGGATCAAATGCATTATGACTTCTTCAGAATCACTTGCGGGCCCTAGAGTTGAAATGATTTTTGTCTTTCTCATCTTTTGGTATGAATTTTATAATTATACTAAGCAAATAGCATTCCTTAAATTTAAAATAATCTCATTAGCAGTTTTCTAATTATTAAGACTGACCTGATCAAAAGCGATTACGAGAACCTCAATTTAATCTATTTATACAAATCGTTTATTTGTAACAAAAATTGGCCGAAAGATTAAAAATACCAANTATTGANCATATTGAACTTTATAAAAGTTCAATAANGAGAGCATTAAATTAGAGAGAACCCGTTTTGANTTNANNCTANTCGTTTTTCTCCGAAGGATTGCTNTCTTCTTCAGCTGGAGCNTCCTCTGCCGCTGGAGCTTCCTCTGCCGCTGGAGCTTCCTCTGCCGCTGGAGCTT
>PAHQ01000080.1 GCA_002705125.1 Verrucomicrobiales bacterium
CGTTGTTGAATTTCCTGCGACACCGTCAATCGCTAAATTTTTCAAAGTCTTATTCAATGAAGAATGTTGATTGCTTTTTATTTTATTAGGAAAGGTATAACAAGCAGGCAAAAATTTATCCCAAACAAGATTTAATATGCTAGCCATATCATTTTCACCACTGGTAATTGCTATCACTGCATTCAACCTCGGCATGACAACACAAAATTGACCGAAGGCTCCATCTCCTCGATACGAATCAAATTTACAGCGCCAAAATTGAAATCCATAACCCTGATTCCAATCACTATCAGGATTACTTCCATTGGAAACTTGCTTCGATGTGGCCATGTCCACCCAATCCTCATTTATAATAATCTTATTACCCCAACGCCCTTTCTGAAGGTATAATTGTCCAACCTTGGCAATGTCTTCAGTTCTAAGCCTTAGACCATATCCACCAAGTGAAATACCTTGATAGTTATCCCTCCAATAGGGATTTGAAATTCCCAGCGGTTCAAATAAGCGAGATTGAAGATATCTTAAAACCTTCTGACCAGTCACTTTTTGAACAAGTGCAGATTGTACAAACGTCGCCGAAGTATTATATTTAAAATGGGTTCCAGGCTGGTGTTCCACTTTGGTTTCAAAAAATGAACGAACTGAAATTTCATTCGCACTGATGGGAGGTTCGCTTTGATGCCCTGTAGTCATCGTTAATAAATCACGCACACGCATCGCTTTTAAATTATAGGGAGAATTATCTGGAAGGTCGTTTGGAAAATATTCAGCTACGGTGTCGTTAATCGATAAAAGATTCTCTTCGGCCGCCATTCCTACTGCTGTGGAGGTAAAAATTTTACTTAAAGAAAAAAGCATATGATTGTCCTCTTCCCGATATGGCGACCACCATCCTTCACAAATCACCTTACCATTGCGTAAGATCATAACACTATGAATTCCTTTAAATTTAGAATCCAAGGAATTAATAAAATCCTCTAAGATAACTTCATCAACATTCTGAGAAGATGCACTACTGCGCGGTAAATGATGAGAATTAGTTTTGTTATCTTGAGAAAAAATTTGGCTCGATAAACAAATCCACAATAAAGAAATCAAAAATTTACTAAAGTAGTCTAAATAATTAAGATTTGTTCTCATAATAATATATCCAAAGTCAAGAATGCTATAATGGACTTGAGTATTTTATCCAATTTATTCATTATCGCATTTCGTCTTTTTAAAGACGAAATTTTAATATTAATTTGATTTTAATAAAGATGTCCCAACTTCAGCAACAAGACATTGAGTCCTACAATGAGGAAGGATATTTTTTTGAACGCGAACTTTTCAATTCTGAAGAAATAAACTTACTCGCTGAGACTGCTCGTAACGACCACGCAATGGATAAGGCTTCTTCTAAAATGGATGACGGAGAGGGAAATGATGTAAGGCTATCGCTTTGGAATCATCCAGGGAATGGAATCTATGGGATGATTGCACGATCTGAAAGAGTTGTTAACAGAGTGGAGCAATTACTTGCAGATGAAGCTTACCATTACCACTCCAAAATGATTCTTAAAGATGCTAAGGTTGGCGGTGCTTGGGCTTGGCATCAAGACTACGGCTATTGGTACCAAAATGGACTTTTGTTCCCAAATCTATGCAGCGTCATGATTGCTGTTGATAATGCGACTGAAGAAAACGGCTGCCTACAAGTCCTCAAAGGCTCACACAAAATGGGTCGAATTAATCACATTCTTTCAGGAGACCAAGCAGGAGCTGATTTAGAATATGTTGAAAAGGCTAAGGAGAGATTAGAAACGGTCCAATGTGAAATGAATGCAGGTGATGCATTATTTTTTCATCCTAATACACTTCACTGCTCTGCGGCAAATCTTTCTGATAAAGCAAGATGGGCTCTCATTTGTTGTTACAACGCTAAATCAAATAACCCATTTAAAGAATCTCATCATCCATCATACACAAAGCTCGAAAAAGTTTCTGATGATCAGGTTGTCTCTGTCGGCAGAGATGACGCAAAGCGATCGAATGTTGAATTTGCAAATCTTGTATCGGATGACAAAAGCGCCAAAAGCTTAAAAAACGATTAAAAAAATAATATTATGAAACTTGGAATTATTAATAGCGCCTTTGATCAGGCCGGCGTTGACACAAAGACCGGACTAGAACACATATCTAGGATTGGTTTCGATGCTGTCGACATTTTCACTGAAGCAATGACCATCAGCGAAGATGAGATCAACCTTATCAAAAATACCTGTCAGCAAAACAATCTACCTATTACGTCGACGGTGGTAGTTTCTGCTGGCCTCATCGATTTTAATGACCCTGTGAGGGAATACCATATTGATAGGGCTAAAAAATTTCTGGACCTTGCAAAAACATTTGATTCAAAAAATTTATTACTCGTTCTTGGAGAATATATCTGGCAAAGAGAAGTCATACCACCCGAAGCTCAGTGGGAATGGGGTGTAAATGGGGTTAAAGAATTAGGGCAATATGCTGGTGAGTTAGGTTTAGAGATAGCATTAGAATTAGAGCCTTTCAGACTAAGTCTTCTTAACAGCATACCAGAAATGGTTCGCTTTATAGACGACTGCTCAATGCCAAACGTAAAAGCTAATATCGATGTAAGCCATCTTGTACTGGCAGACACTTCCCCTTCAGAGCTTGAAAAATTGAAAGGCAAAGCCACTCACGTTCATATAAGTGACTGTGATGGCAAGGTTCACGGTGACCTTCCTCCTGGCAGGGGTGTCGTTAAATTTGCTCCTTACCTACAAGCAATTAAAGAACTCGATTTTGAAGGCACTGTTTCCATAGAGCTTGAATACTCCCCAGACCCTTCGAAAATTGTCGAATGGGTCGAAGAAGCTTACAACTCCACAAATGAAATAATGCAGCAAGTAGGACTGCGCAACTAGTCTCACAAATATAAAAATGAAAATGTACAAATTATTATCACTATTTCTATTTATGGTTTTGTCGCTGACTCACTCATATGCGCAAATACCAACTCCTTATCTTTACTATGATTTTGAGGATGCAGCTGGAACGATATCTGTAATTGACTCGAGCGGCAACGAGCGTGAAGGAACAGTCAATGGGGCTGTTGATTTTGGATCTGAAGGAGCGCCTCAAGGATCTACACCTGGTGCAGGGGCTCAGTTCTCATCTGGATATATTAATGTAGAAAGCTCAGATGCTCCCACGGATTTTGGTAACAGAGATCAAGGAATAGCAGCAAGCTACACTATGGCCTGTTGGGTCAAACCAGATCAAGCAGCCTTCTCCGGAGATGCTTTTATATTTGGCCAAGGAAACCAGGGAATCCATCACGGATTCAGAGGCGGTAATACTTACCATGCTCACTGGGGGTCAGACTTTAGTGGGACACTTCCCTTAAACCCAGACGAATGGGCCCACTTAACTTTCACCTATGACTCTGATTTGGGTCGAGGTGCTATCTATGTTAATGGAGAATTCGACTCTGAAAAAACAGATCAAACTGGACCTAATGGAGGGGGCTCAATAATCATTGGTGGTCGTAATGGAGGCGTACAAAATTTTCAAGGGATCATAGACGATTTAGCCATTTGGCAAGTAGCACTAGATGAGGATCAAATTAAAGCTATTGCAGAGGGATTGAGCCCAAGCGGCAGAGACAATGAGGATGATGATGAAGACGGTTTACCTGACTATTACGAGGAAAACCTTGTCGATAATCTTGAAGACTTAAATGGTAACGCAGCTGGACCAGGACCAGGATCTGGGACTGGAGACTTTGATGGTGACGGCTTAACCGACCTTGATGAATATGAGGAAACTCAGACCAATCCAACTCTGGCAGATACAGATGAAGACGGACTTAGTGATGGAGTTGAAACAAACACAGGAACTTTCGTTAGTGCAACAAATACAGGAACGAACCCTAAAAAAGCAGACACCGATAAGGATGGTCTAATTGATAGCGTTGAAACAAATACTGGAGTTCTAGTAGATGAAGAAAATACCGGAACTAATCCTCATAATATAGATTCAGATGGGGATGGTTATTCTGACGGTGGTGAAATAGCTGGAGGAACAGACCCTAATGATGAAAACAGTAAGGGAGCAATTCCTCAACCCTTACTCTACCTCGATTTCGAGGAAGAAGCGGTTGATTTAAGTGGTAACGCTCATGACGGCGAAGTTGATGGTGATGTAACCTTTGATGTTGAAGGCGCTGAAAGTGGACCTACACCCATAACTGGAGCGAGCTTCAATGGCGGTCACCTAGATTTTCCAGGTATTGATATGAATTCAATGATCAGTAACTTCGAAACTGGCAGCTATACTTTTTCTTGCTGGTTGAAACCGATTGGTTCAGCTGGTGGACAAGGCTTCATCTGGGGTCAAACTCAACAAGGTATTCATAATGGAATTCGTAATGGAGGATTTCTCCATAGCGCTCATTGGGGAGCAGACTGGAATGCTTCTACAGTGCTGGAAGCAGAGCAGTGGGCACATGCCGCATGGGTTTATGATGGAGAAAACGATACAGCGACAATTTATTTAAATGGACAAGTCGATGGAGGCCCACAAGCGCAGCGTGCGCCGAACGGTGGTGGAACTTTCATTTTGGGTGGACGAAATAATGGAGAGATTTCCTTTAACGGATACTTGGATGACGTAACCATTTGGACTGAAGCTCTTCCAGAGGGAACTATTCAAGCGTTGGCTGATGGGGCCAGCCCGATAGGAGCAACTCAGGAAGACGAGGACGGAGACGGTCTGCCTGATTCATGGGAAGAAAAATATGGCGTTGATGACCCTGAGGGTGATGATGATGGAGACGGATTATCAAACGCTGATGAGTTTGATTCTCGAACCAAACCAAATAAAGCTGACTCAGACGAAGATGGATTAAACGACAAGGAAGAAATTGAAGTAACCAAAACAAATCCACTTAATGCAGACTCAGATAAAGATGGGCTTTTAGATGGAGTAGAAACCAATACAGGACAGTTCGTAAGCGCCAGCAATACGGGAACTGATCCTAATAAACAGGATACAGATGAGGATGGGTTTAGTGATGATACGGAAATAAGTCAGGGAACTGACCCAACAGATGCGAATGACATTCCTCAACTTGGTCTAAGCATTCTTTTCATTGGTGGTCAGGCAGAAGCCACTCAAGGTGCCGACGCAGCTATGATGAGTTTTCTAGAAGAGAGATATGGACCTCAAAATATAACTTACAAGCAAGCAAACCAGACAGACGCAGGTGAAGAATCTGAATATGCAGTTTTGGTCATTTCTTCAACCCCTGGTTCTGGAGACATGCGAAATAAATTTCAGGACTCCACAACACCGGTTGTCAACTGGGAAGAAGCCATTGCTGATAATGGCAGCGGTGAATTTCAAGTCACTTCAGGAAGACCTAAGGATAACGCTGCCGAAGATCATGTAATTACTATTCTTGAGGACCATCCTGTGACTGCAGGATTTAACGTGGGGGACGACGTTACAATATCTACTGGTCAAACTGAAATATGGTGGTCAACAGATCAGCAAGCCCCAGGTTCAATATCATTAGCATCAGAGCAAGATGATCCCAGTAGGTTATTTCTCACCCTTGTTGATGAGGGAGAAGAACTCAATGATGGAAGTTTAGCACCTGGAAAGAGAGTCATGCTTGGAATGACTGATAGCACATTTAATAACTTCACTGAGGACGGGAAGACTCTAATAGGTCAATCAATAGACTGGGCACTTGGTGTGGCTGGCGGCATAACTCCTCTAAACTTTACTGAAATTATTTATGATTCTGAAAAAGACACATTCCGCCTTAAGTGGAACTCAAGAGGAGGAAAAACCTACTCCCTATTCTACTCAGAGGACTTGTCACAATTCGATGCAGATCTTGATGATTCCATAGAGTCTGGTGGAGACTTCACCGTTTATCCTGCAGAAGATCAGCCCGGACTTGAAAATCCCTTATCCGGATCTAAGAAAATCTTTTTCCAAGTAATGGAAAATGAAGAATAAGCTAATTAAAATAGGCCTAAGCTGAGCTAGACAAGCTACACCTAGCTCAGCCCTATTAAACTAATGAATGCACTTTTCCCATAAGTTAATATTTCTTGTCTTATTAATTCCTTTATGCGCAGGAGGTACTGAAAATCAGACTGATAAAAAGTATCTCGATTCTGCATTAAGGCGTGAGGGCAATCCGGAAAACGGAAAAAAAATCTTTAAAGATAAAAGAGCACTTTGTTCTGAGTGTCACTCTATAGATGGCCAAGCAGATGGTATTGGGCCAGATCTATCTGCTGCAGGAGACAAATTTTCGAGAGCTGATCTGATTCTCTCAGTAATGAATCCTTCTGCCAATATTATGACAGGCTATGGAACTACGGTTATAGAGACAACCGATCAAAGCAAATTTATGGGAATTCTTAAATCCGTATCGGATAAAGAAATCACTCTTTCAAATCTCGGCGAAAGAAAAAAGGTTATTCAAAAGACTAATATAAAAAAACAATCTACAAGCTCAGTATCGTTAATGCCAGCGAGCTTACATGCTCAGCTCGAAGTCAATGAATTCACTGATTTGATATCATTCTTGGAAAGTCTCAAGCAACCAATCACCAAAGGTCTAAGTAAAAAAGGCACTCCACTAAAAATTAAACAAATCAAAAAACCTATTAAACTTGAACCCATTTTTGGAAAGAATCTCGATTTTGAGAAGCCTGTTTGGTTTGGAGAACACCCAATAATTAATGACTCCTACATTATCGTAGAGAAAAGTCGCGCTTTAGTATCCCTCTTAGAGAAATCCGAAAAAGGCATTGAAAAACAGTCAACTTTTCTGGCTATACCAGAAGAAGTTTATGTAACTAATGATGAAGGCTTATTAGGTTTTGCTTTTCATCCTAACTTTGAAAAGAACAGAAGATACTTTTTTATGCACGAAGTAAGGAACGGTAATTATAGAGGAATGGTTATTGGAGAAAGAACAGCTTCTGTAAATCTGAGAAAGGATTCTGGAGCCCCAACAAAAAAAATTCTAGAATTTGAAGTCGCTACAGAATTTCACCATGGTGGATGTATAGAATTTGGTCCTGATGGTTATCTTTATATAGGGATGGGTGATGGAGGACCGCAGGAAGACCCGTTAGGAAATGCACAAAATTTGAATTCATTCTCGGGAAAGATACTTCGCATAAACGTAAACAAAAAAGAGAATGGAAAAATGTATTCAATCCCAGAGAATAACCCATTCATTAAACATCCAAACAAAATCGCACTAAAAGAAATTTATGCTTATGGCCTCCGCCAACCTTGGAGATTTAGCTTCGATTCAAAAACAAAAGATCTTTGGGTAGGAGATGTTGGTCAAAACCGTTTTGAAGAAATAAATATTGTTCGATCGGGAGAAAACCTTGGATGGAATATTTACGAAGGTTATGAACTTTTTTCAACGAAATTTAAGAAAGATACAAAAAAATTAATTAAACCAATTATTTCTTTTCGTCGATCCCACGGTGTATCAATAACAGGCGGTTATGTTATAAGGTCAGCAAATGAAGAAAAAGATTCTTATGAGGGAATTTATATTTGTGCCGATTACCAATCAAAGAAAATATGGGGAATTAAACAAGTTGATCGTAAACTAAAAATGATTCGTCAAATTGGCGATTGCCCTGACAGAATAGTTTCTTTTGGACTAGATAATTCGAGAAATATTTTTGCTATTGGGTACGACAAAGGAATTATTTATAAAATGGATTTTTCTGAATCGGTTTTTGAATAATGATCGTTTTTGTTTATTAACTTTAATCAGCTAACAAGAGATTCATAAATTGATCATTCTTTTTGTCACCACCACTCTTTTAATTGTATTAGCTGTTACATGTTTTTTTAGAGTATCAAAAAAATCAATTAATTCGTGTGACCCCAAACTATTTATTCAGCACAACTACGGTGAAGGAATTCCGGGAAACCCATTCACTGTGTGGGTTCAACTCATCATAAAAAAGGGAACTAAACTCAATCTGGATAACGCTAATGAGATAAGGGGTTCAAAGTCTATAGTTCATTTTCTTTGTGATGGAGTTGAAGAACAATTTATAGATGGTCCTACTGTGTTTCAACCCGACGAATCACTGCCTGATAAATACAAAAACCAAGACAGTGAACTAATGGGTTACACTTATGTGCTCACTCCCATTAAATCTGGGAAGTTAAGTTTCGCGATAGAAATAGAACCAACTTTAATTATAGAAAAAAAAGAATCTCGAAAATCATCCTTCGAGCACACTTACCATTTAAAAAGTGATACATTTTTTATTCATTCACCATGATGTCACCACGGATCACTTAATTCCTCTTAACCGACCACTCTCCTGTTTGATTAATCAAAACACCTGTATTTCCAATCTTAGCACTGATACTTCCATTTTCGTTAATACTGGTATTNATCATAGAAGCCACTTTTGATGCATNCNGACCATCATCATAGGGATTAAATACACTTAACCAAATAATAGGTTCTCCAGCTTTTAAAGAACTTTTGGCAAAAGTATTCCTAACATTTAATCCGCCGATATCTTGAGAAGTGCGCGTCTCNACTTGTCCAATTTCTTGATCCTCTCCACGGTGAAGGTAAAGAATAACTCTTTTTTTCTTTTTCTGCCACCAAGCATGGTCTCTAGCAGGCGCGTCGAACCATTGCGCTCCTTTAACTGAAACTTTTTTTGCCGCTGTAATTGACCAACAAGGCGCTGCAACGTATCCATCAACATCTGAGCATGGTATATACTGGTCACGGACTATNAGATAACCCTCTGAAGTCANNACGCTCTGCCTAGTCCATTCACTATTAGCACCGTAATAGTTTCTCATAGTNAATTGCCCAAAAGAATCATCTCCACTATTNTCTGCTTTCAAATCATTCCTTTCAAGAATTGCTCCNCGATGCCACAGTGGAGTAAAATAACGAGGGTTTGTTCNNACNTTGGGAGTTATACCGCCTTTTGATTGACCTAAAAAATCATATGAGATTCTAGTGAATTCAGTCTGCCCATCAAAATCCTCATCTAAGTTGTCTAGAGTAAATGAGATACCATTCCCTTGACCAAGCTCTCCTATTTCAATGCATTTTCCAGGCCTCCTCCCTCCGTCAACGACTCGGCACAATTGCTCTCTCATTTTACCTTCTAGTGGAATACGATTANCCCNATTAACGAGTTCAATAACTANATCGTCAGAAACAGAANCAAAAGACTCAAGAATCTTTTCTCCAGCGGGACCAGCGATTCTTAGNTTTTGAATTCGGGACCCAGAAGGAAAGGGACCTATCCTTAGGGATCGTAACTTGTAATCGTTATTTAATTGCCAGTACCCATCCATATTTCCATAAGAAAAACCAAGATTTGGCTGATCAGTGCGACGAAAATGACTGATTTTTTCATCAAATCTCCAATTTTTTGAATCNGGTCCTTCCCTAGAATTTAAAGCTAACTTGATGGACAAAGAGGCCATTTTCCAAGATTNACCNGANGGGGTATCCATTCCATATCCCTCCTTGATTGGAAACTTCATATCCGGCGGAAGNACAGACAACATGTCATATGCNGTTTCTCCGACACCTGCTCGACCGCTTGTATACTTACCACTAGTGTGAAGAAACTTCGCTCCATCAACACAGTATTCGTAGAGCTTGCCATCCGAATCATCACAGTAGTGCATATAATTATTATTTCTGTCATAGATAAAAAATGAGGCGAAGGGCTTACCACTTTCACGGCTCGAGCACAGATAAAGCCGCTCAGGAATTTTATGTTTNAATGGACTATAATAACCAATCGATGANCCTCCTTCAGGTGGCTTTGGCTNTATTCCCCTTTCNATGAACCAGAAGTACCTTTTTTTATATGCCTCTAGATAAANGNTNGGTATTTTGTATCCCTTCGGAGGACGACCACCTAAACAAACTTGCTCTGAAGCCCAAAGAAACGCAGGATCCTTAAATTCTTTCGCAACTCGGTACCATAAGTGACCATCATTTACACTCTCTGCTCCACCATAGTACTCAGCGTTCCATGGGTCCTCATAGGTAGCTTCACGATTACCTGGGGTAATATTAGCAGAAGAGTTTGGATTCCCTCGCACACCACCGCCATGAATATAATTAAGATACCTTCTAAAATGAGAATGTAGAAAATCTCTATCAGTTTTAAATTTATTCATTCCGTATGCCATATCAACAAGGCCTTGAAGATAAAGCGGACCATAGGGATAATAATTCGTTTCAGTCGTGTCACCGTATTCATCAAGTTCTCGCCATAGAGCATCGAGCCATTTGCTATGNCTTATAGAGGAAGGATGCTGAGGAAACATTTTTACAGCAATCGAAGGGCCTCCATTAATGCCATACGGCCTATTATTAACACCTCGTTCAAGTAAGGAGTAATCTGGAAAATCTGCCTCTAGGCTNTGTAATACTAATTCTTTAAATTCAAACTCTTCAGATTCTGTAAGCATATNCTGATTAACAAGTTCTTCATAAATTCGTAGGCGTCCCCCACTACCCCATGACTTATGATTATAAAATAAAGTAAACTTCAACCCTTCACCATTAGACTTTGCTTGCTTGTAGCGGTCAATAATACTGAGGATATAGGCTTTAAGAATCTGCAACTCATTAGGATCTTTTCTGTTACTATCTATATACCTTTCTAAAAGGCGATCCCATTCCCACCCCCCTCTATGCATTTGGGGTTTACTTTCCCTTATCGCTGAAGCCAGGACCTTAATTTCTTTTTTTGAATAATTAGAATATGAGGCTCGAGGATGCCCTTCCTTGGGATTAGAAAATTCCTTAGCCGATGCATAATCAACAAATATACCTGAGATTAGAGTTACAAAAATAGAATATAATATCACTCTCATTATTATATTTTATACTGTGTTCAGAGCTATTTACGAGCCCCTAAATATAAAATATCATATTTTGAAATATTACTGTGATAGTCATTTCTATTGATACTTAAGAGGAGATAAAATAGTATCCTCTGCAATGCTCACCATATTTAAATTTACNCTTGCNAGTCTACTTTTNCTTTCNATATCNAANGTAAAAGCTNAACAGCCAACTATTAACCTTTTCAATGGGAAAAACCTTGATGGNTGGGAAGGTNTTGGNGGAGAGGCNTCTAAAAATTGGGAAGTGAATGAAGGAATCCTTTCCTGCACTGGTGGACCAGGCGCTCAGTGGATTTCAACTGAAGAAGACTACTCTAATTTTGAACTATCTATGGATTTTAATCTTCCTAAAAACGGTAATAGCGGAGTTTTTATTCGGGCTCCAAAAAAAGGAACCCCCTATGTTGATGGCATTGAAATTCAATTACTTGATGACGGAGGAGAGAAGTGGAAAAACCTTAAGCCGAACCAATTCACCGGAGCTATATATGCTGCACTAGCGCCGAGCCGTCGTGCCACTAAAAAGGCTGGAGAATGGCAAACTATTCGAATCAAGTGTATCGAAGACAACTGCANNGTCTGGGTCAACGAAGCAAAAGTTATAGATACAGACCTTGGCCAGCTTGCGAAAACTCATGGGGATAAAATACCCGGTTTACATAGAGAAGTTGGTAGAATAGGAATGCAGAATCACGGAGACAGGGTNTTTTTTCGTAATATTAAATTAAGAAAAATCNCAACACTCAAAAAGAAGCCTGAATTCTTTGCCTTTCATAATGGTGTTCATTTTGACTCGGCCAAAGANAAAGCAAAAATACTAAAGGAACTNGGNTANGATGGAATCGGTTCAGCTTATNTAAAAACAAATGAAAGCATAAAGGATCGAATATCAGCTTTTAAGGACCAAGACTTAAAGTTTTTTAGTTTTTATGTTGGAGGNAAACTCGGTAGGAATGGTCACGATTATAATCCTCAAATATCTGAACTAATTCGTGAACTCAAAGGAACTGATACCATTATTGAACTCTACGTTCAGGGAGATAAAAAAAACAATACTGATGAAGATGCTGTTAAATTTGTTAGAGAAATTGCAGACCAAGCGAGTAAATCTGGACTTAAAATAGTTCTTTACCCTCACGCAGGTTTTTACATCGACCGGATCGGAGATGCCGTGAGAATTGCAAAAAAATCTCAAAGAGACAATGTTGGCGCCATGTTTAATTTATGCCACTTTCTCCAAGTTGAACCAAAAAGCGACTTAACAGAGGCCATTAAGAAATCTGCTCCATACCTGTGGCAAGTTAGTATTAGCGGAGCTCAAAAAAATAGTAAATCATGGCANCAGCTGATACANACCCTAGACAAAGGTGATTTTGATCAATCACANCTGATGGAAATATTAGCTAACAACGAGTTTAATGGTCCAATCGGCCTCCAATGCTATGCAATAAAAGGAGATGCTAAAGAAAATCTTCAGCGATCAATTAATGCTTGGAATAAAATTTGGGGAAATTAAACCGAAGCTATGACCCGTTTTATTTTTATCTTACTTTTTATCTTATTTCCTTTTGAAATTCATGCTAAAGCAGCTTCCGCTATTAAAGAGCTAGAAAAAAATGGTGGCATTATATCACCTACTAGTGATGGAGGCCTCAGAATCGAGTTCCAATTATCAGGCCGAGACCTCAANGACGAAGGTCTAGAACCAATCAAATCANTGGAAAGTGTAAAGATATTAAATCTTAGGGATACGAAGATAACAAATGCAGGAATCATTCANATTGAGGGAATGAAAGATTTGAAAAGGTTGCACCTAGAACGAACTCAAATAGATGATACATGCATAGATTATNTAACGGGACTACAAGAACTTGAGTACCTTAATCTTTATTCAACAAAAGTCTCCGATTTGGGTCTATCTAAATTAAAGAATTTAAAAAAATTAAGAAAATTATATCTTTGGCAGACAAAGGTTACCGACGGTGGAGTTAAACAATTGGAAGCAGCATTACCTGATTTAAAGATTATTCGAGGAGTCGATCTCGACAAAATAGTCCCGGTAAAAAAACCACCGCCGAGACCCACCGAAGACCTTAAGTGGATTCCATCAAATGGCGAAATTCCTCCAAGGTCAATATCAGGAGATAATACAACAATTATATTTCATAACCAGATGAAACAAAAGGTGAAGATTTATTGGGTAGAGTATAATGGCAAACTTAAGATTTATGGAGAGATAGCCCCAGGAGGAACTAGAGAACAAAACACATTTTCAACAGCCAGTTGGCTAGTCACTGATATNGANGGCACCTATCTTGGTTACTTCAGAACATCNACGAAAGTGGGTAAAGCACTAATTCCCAAAATATGAACTGGACTACTTTCCTNTTTTAATTCATCTAGTTATANGAACCACAGAAACTAAACGCATCACCTAAAATGAAAAAATCATCTCTCCTTTCTATCATCAGCATTATTTTAATTTCGCTCAGCCACTTTGTAATAGCTGACATAAAACTCCCAAACGTTATTGGAGCTGGAATGGTACTTCAGAGGGATATGCCGGTTCCTGTCTGGGGGTGGGCAGACGAAGGTGAAAATGTATCAGTTACATTTGCTGGACAAACAAAAAAAACAACCGCCGATGCAAATGGCAAATGGATGGTTAAATTAGACCCTCTAAAAGCTAATGGAAACAATTCAACTTTAACAATTATTGGTAATAATACAATCAAACTAGAAAATATTTTGGTTGGTGAAGTCTGGATTTGTTCGGGCCAATCCAATATGGAGTGGTCAGTCAGACAATCAATGAATCCTAAAGAGGAGGCAGCCGCAGGTTTTCATCCATGGATTAGACTATTTAATGTACCAGGACACACTGTTAGCCCACTACCCAAGGAAGAAGGGGCAGGTCAATGGGAAGTGTGTGATCCAAAATCCGTAGATAGATTTAGTGCAGTTGGATATTATTTTGGTCGCCGCATCCACAAGGAACTTCAAGTCCCTATCGGCTTAGTTGGTTCTAATTGGGGTGGCACTAGAATTGAACCATGGACAACTCTTGCAGGATTTGAATCAGTTCCTGAGTTATCAGACATCGTAAATAAAGTTAAGAATTACAAACAAGATACAAAAGTAGGAGGAGGTGATCCATCAGCGATATACAATTCAATGGTCAACCCACTAACTCCATTAGCCATGCGTGGAGGCATCTGGTATCAAGGTGAATCTAACGGAAATGAAGGTGTCACATACTACCACAAAAAACATGCTCTTGTAAATGGCTGGAGGAAAGCATTCCAAAATAAAGATTTAGCTTTCTACTGGGTGCAGCTAGCAAACTTTAGGCAAGAGAACCCTAATCCAGAAGGCGGAGATGGATGGGCAAAATTGCGCGAAGCCCAAACACAAGCCCTAGATATTCCGGGTACAGGCATGGCGGTCATTACAGATATCGGAGCAGCAAATGACATTCACCCTAAAAATAAACAGGACGTTGGATCACGATTAGCACAGTGGGCACTCCACCAAACGTATGGTAAAAAGAACTTAGTTCCCTCAGGCCCACTATTCAAAAGCCACAAGGTTGAAGGTAAAACTATCCGACTATCATTTAATCATGTGGGGTCAGGTTTGATGATTGGCCAAAAAAATGGACTCACTCCAACACAAGAAATAAAAAATGGTAAACTTGAGCATTTTTCTATTTCTGGGAAAGACAATAAGTGGCATTGGGCAAATGCTCGAATCGATGGAGAGACTGTAGTAGTGGATTCCAATGAAGTCACCGAGCCGGTTGCAGTGAGGTATGGTTTTACAGATAATCCTGCCAAAGCCAACCTTTACAATAAAGAAGGATTGCCCGCAGGACCTTTTAGAACAGACACGGAATAAGCTACTAATAGTGAAAATAGAGTTCTTTCGTATTATTTGAAAACTTTATTTAACCATTGAGTTCAAAGAATAGTCTAGGGACTTGAGAGTAGCAGACTTTGCTATTATAGTATTTATTATAAAACAATAATTAATGCTGAGCTTAAATCATACTCGCAGAAATTTTTTAAGATCTAGTGTAGGTCTGGCTGGACTCACGGTACCTAGTTTACTCTCATTAATTTCCAAAGCAGGAACAAAAGCACCTAAAGCAAAATCTTGCATTGTTCTCTATACTTGGGGCGGAATGAGTCATTATGAATCATTCGACCCCAAGCCTGATGCTCCATCGGATATCAGAGGAGAATTTAAGCCAATCTCTACAGCGACACCGGGCATTCAATTCTGTGAGCACTTACCATTGCTCGCCAAGCACACAGAGAAAATGGCTATAGTCCGATCCATTCATCATCGGCATGGTGGCCATCAACAAGGCATGTACGTCTCACTAACCGGACATGACCCAGAGGGTGGTATCAAAGCCAAAAGCAGAAAAAGTTGGCCTTCCCTAACCTCGATGATCTCCAAGTTCAATGAACCTAGAGCAGGAACGCCAAGGGCCATAAAACTTCCATACTCAATGTATGATAATGGTACTCTCATGGCAGGAGATTATGGTGGTTGGCTTGGCTCAGCTTACGATCCAGTCATAATGAGAACTCCTGGAGGTGAACCATTCCAAGGTGTGACCCGTTACACAGACAAAGCTCTTAACTTGGAGCTTAATATAGAGAAAAATAGAATACAGGACAGAAGTTCTCTTTTAAGTAAACTCGATACTCAACTAGGTAAGAAAAACGGAAATAGCACTGAATATGATCAGCTTGATCGCTACAGACAAATGGCAGCAGATCTACTTTTAGGATCTCCTGTACATGATGCATACAATCTTGAAAAAGAAGATCAAAGAGTAAGAGATATGTATGGAGATCATATATGCGGTCAGTCTCTTCTTTTAGCTAGACGATTAGTGGAAGCGGGCGTACCTGTCGTTCAAACTCTATGCTCGGCTGGAGACCTAGCCGGTGGAGGTGGAGACAATTGGGACACTCACAGAAACCACTTCCCAAAGATGAAAGATCGTTTACTTCCCGTTTTTGACCGATCAGTTTCTGCCTTACTAACAGATCTTGAGCAAAGAGGAATGCTGGATGAAACTCTTGTTGTTTTTTTAACAGATTTTGGAAGAACTCCTAAAATTAATGGTAATGGTGGTAGAGATCACCATCCGGGAGTTTACTCAGTTGCTCTTGCTGGTGGCGGTATTCCTGGTGGACAAGTTTACGGATCAAGTGACTCAAGAGGAGCAGAACCAGGATCTGACGCATGTTCCCCAGCTGACTTTCATGCAACAATTTACGCAGCGTTAGGCATTGATCACAAGGCAGAACTTCATGATCAACAAGGCAGACCATTTAAAATCTGTGATGGGGAACCATTGCCTATACTATAGTCAATTCAAATTGTCATTTCCTTCTTAAAGGCAATAACTGAGAATCACAATCTCAGAAACCTCACATCAACTTAATGAAACTTAATACCTTCACACTAACGACAATATTCGTTTTCTTTCATTGTCTGGTCTGCTCCGGTGAAACAAATAAAATCATCAAGAACATTGAATTTGCCAAAATTAATGACCACAGTCTTAAGCTTGATTTACATTTACCCAAAAAAGTAAAAGGTTCTAATTTAGTTGTATGGATTCATGGTGGTGGTTGGTACAAAGGATCAAAGAACGATTGTAAAATAAAATGGTTAACTAACCATGGTTATAGCGTAGCGAGTATTTCTTATCGATTAAGTCAAATCGCTAAGTTTCCTGCACAAATTCACGATTGTAAGGGAGCTATTCGATGGCTAAAATCTCAAGAGAATAAATTTGGCTACGACAGCAGTAAGATTGTGGCAGCAGGAGCAAGCGCTGGAGGCTATTTAGCCACACTATTAGGAACGAGTCATGGAGTTAAACAACTTGAGGGTGAAGTTGGTGGAAATCTTGAAATGCAATCATCACTATCTGGCATTATTAATTTTTATGGACCAACAGATTTTATATTAAGAAGTAAAACTCAACCACACAGGGCCAATAAAGTCGGATCAGTAGTTTATAATCTTCTTGGTGGAGGAGCTAATAAGAGGGTAAAACTCGCCACCTTAGCATCACCGGTTTACCACGTTACTAAAAACGATCCTCCAATATTAATATTTCATGGGGACAAAGATACAACAGTACTTATTGATCAGGCTGATGCTATTACTAATGCATACAAAAAAATGAATCTGTCAGTAGATATGAATACTCTACCCGGGAAAAAACATGGAGGAAACGAGTTTTACACTGGTGAGAATAGGAAAAAAGTTTTGCAATTCCTCAGTAAGATCTTTGAAAATGGTAGCGATTCAAATTAGCTTATTATCATCTCTTTCTATCACCCCATCGATTATTCCAAATTTTCTCTAATTGACTAACAACATCTTCCTGCTCTGCTGCAAGATTGATTGTTTCTGTACGGTTTTTTGCCAAATTATATAAAGACCAAGGACGTTTGCCCTCACGAACAATTTTATAGTCTCCTTTAACTACCGCATGAGTTCCAGAATGATTAAATAAGTAAGCATGATCTCTATCAACTCTTTCCCCTCTAAGAATGGGTACAAGAGACATGCTTTCATGAGCTACAATCTTATTTCCTGAAAATTCTTGAGGATAAATTGATCCCGCTAAATCAATACATGTCGCCATCATATCAATCACATGGCCCCTCTGATCAGAAATTGAACCTAGATTAGCCTTTAATCCATTGGGCCAATGCATAATTGCGGGAGTGCATGCACCTCCGTTGTGCACGTTAGATTTATAGCGACGCATAGGCGTGTTCTGAGCATTAGCCCAGTTGTGCCCTACGCTTCCATAGGTAAGTGGCCCACCCATCAAAACATCAAACTTATCACCAACGGCGACTTTCTTACCGTTTTTTTTCGCCTTTTCGAGAATATTATTTGCCGTATTCCAACCATTGCCGCTGAGATGTTCAGGACAGGCCCCATTGTCATGAAAATAAACAATGAGGGTGTTTTTAAATTGGTTAGTTTTTTTAAGTGCAGTCACGATATTACCAACCGCCTGGTCCATATGGTCAACCATTGCCGCATAAATTGCTTGGTTGCGTATTCTCCATGGCTTGTGATCAATGGTCTCCCAATCATTGACCCAACTTTCTCGTTCTGGTAATGGCCACTTTTTTTCATCAATAACACCCATTTGAATCATTTTCTGATAACGGTCATTACGCAATTTTTCCCACCCGCCCTCATACATTTTCATGTATTTTTGAATCGACCTCTCTGGTGCATGCATAGGCCAATGAGCAGCCGTAAAAGCAACATATTGAAAGAATGGCTTTTTTGATTTGCCGAAACTTTCAATTTGTCGAACTGCCTCTTGACCTATTTTGTCAGTGTAATAATAATCTTCCGCATCTGGCTCAATAGGTTCCGTATTACGAGTCAGTGTATAGGGATCCCAAAAAGATCCAGCACCAGTCATTGTTCCATAAAAATCATCAAACCCTCTTTGTATAGGACCATCTTTTTTAGGGTTCATTCCTAGGTGCCATTTACCGACCATTCCAGTTTGGTATCCTGATTCTTTAAGCAATTGAGGAATGATAACCTGTGAAGAAGTTAATTTATCACTATATCTACCGCTGAGCATTGTAGCTCTTGTTGGCCAGCAACGTGCTGTATTATAAAATTCAGTAAACCTTAAACCGTTAGCTGAAAGGCTATCTAAGTTAGGAGTTTCAATTTCACCACCAAAACATCCTAAATCAGAAAATCCCATATCGTCAGTGAGGATTATTATTATGTTCGGCCTTTCAGCTAAACCTGATCTATTATCAAAGAGTAGGGCTAAGGTAACTATGAAAATTATTTTAAAGCTATTCATTTAGACGATTAGGTAATTTCTATCGATTAGATTATTCTTCATTAAAGAACTCATCAATCATGTTTTTTTCCAAACTTTTTCATCGCTACCCCAATGAACCCCACAAAAATGGCAACGACAGAAAAATACCGCCACGATGTAGAAACAATGTGCTCATCATTAAAATATTCATCCCAACTTTGATAATTCATTCGACCTGTAATAATTAAATAAAAACCTATACCGATGAAAACAGGACCCATGAACCCACACGCTTCGCGTAAGTTCATTCCCATATAAATTTTTTCTTTAGATTTATTATCTTTTTCATGCTTGCTCATCGTTTTTTCCTAACAGTAAGCTAAGATAGTATATCTTTTACAACTTTACCAAATTCATCTGTCAATTTAAAATCTCTTCCTTGGTGATGAAAAGTTAAACGTTCATGCTCTATCCCAAGACAATGAAGTATAGTTGCATTTAAATCATGAACATGAACGCGGTTATGTGCTGCAAAATAACCAAAATCATCTGTGGCCCCGTGAACATGACCTCCCCGTATACCACCACCCGCCATCCACATGCTAAATCCATGAGGATGATGATCTCTTCCATAACCTTTTCCTGAACCCTGTGACATTGGAGTTCTGCCAAATTCTCCACCCCAAATGACAAGGGTATCATCAAGCATTCCACGCTGTTTGAGATCTTTCAACAGTGCTGCAATAGGTTTATCAACAGATTTACAACGCTCAGTGTGGTCACTAACTATTTGACCATGAGAATCCCACCCCTTGTCATACAGTTGTATAAATCGGACTCCTCGCTCAGCAAGCCTTCTAGCCAATAAGCAATTATTTGCGAAAGACACTGCATTGGGTTCTGATCCATAAGAATTTTTAATATATTCAGGCTCGCTAGAAAGGTCCGTTAATTCTGGAACTGACATCTGCATCCTAAACGCCAATTCATACTGCGAAATTCTAGCATTGATCTCTGGATCACTAACAGCGTCAAAACGTTTGGCATTCATCCAGTTAATTAAATCAACTTGACGACGTCGCTCTTCCCTACTCACTCCATCTGGATTTTTAACAAATAGCACAGGGTCTCCTTTCGTTCTAAATTGAACACCTTGATGCTCAGCTGGCAAAAAACCAGATCCCCAATAACTATCAAGAAGGGGTTGTCTATTTTTTCCGGAGGCTAGTACAACGAATGCTGGAAGATCTTTATTTTCACTCCCAATCCCATAAGAAAGCCATGCTCCTAAAGATGGTCTTCCAAAACGAACACTACCAGTATTCATAAACATGACCGCTGGATCGTGATTAAAAGTATCAGAGTATACTGAACGAATGACCGTTATATCATCTATAACTTCGCCAACTTCAGGAAAAAGTTCTGAAACTTCAATTCCACTATTACCTTTTTTATAAAATTTCCAGTCGGACCCTTTAAGTAAAGGCTGCGACTCTTTTATCATTGCAAATTCATGATTTCTAACAATCTCTGCAGGCACCTTTTCACCATCTCTTTTATTTAATAAAGGTTTGGGGTCAAAAGTATCTACATGGGAAGGCCCTCCTGACATAAAAAGATAAATTACTCTCTTTGCCTTAGGTGCGGGTCCTCCAATTAAAGAAAACTTTTCATTAGATCCAAGTAAAGACTCAAGACCAAGTGATCCGATACTAAATGGAGATGCAGTAAGAAGTTTTCTTCTCGTAATCTCTTGTGCCCAATTCATCATTCTCTAGTGAGGGCTTCATCTAAATTTAAAAGAACTGCCGCAACAGAATACCAACCGTCTACATTTAAAAGGTTTCGAAACTTTTCTAACTCCTCTTTTGCTGGAGTTCGCCCCAAACATATTAAAAATGCCTGCTTTATTTTTTCACTAACAGATAAATTTGGGAAATCTGATANTTTTTTTGCAAAAGCACGTGAGCATTCATCAAACATTGGATCATTGAGAGTAACGAGAGCTTGTTGTGGTGTATTAGAAATAGATCTCTTTGCAACGCACACTTGTCGAGTGGGTGCATCAAAGGCAGCTAAAGAAGGGTGAAGCGCCATTCTTTTCCAATAAATATACATTGATTTTCGGTATCGCCCTTCGGAATCTGACGCTTTCCATGTAAAATTAGAGTTACCTGGCGTATTTTGTCCCCTCTCCTCATAAAATCCATCAGGTTGAATAGGAAAAATTGATGGGCCTCCGATTGAGGGATTTAGTAGCCCTGAAACTGTAAGAAAATGATCTCTTATCTGTTCAGCAGGGAGGCGCATTCGGGGCATAAGACCGAAATTTTGAAGCGCTTTGGAAGAACTAACTGAAANCTGCTGATAAGCTGANGAATTTAAAATAAGTCTCATCAAATGNTTTCTATCCCAACCGCTATCCATAAACTCACGCGCAAGCCAGTCTAACAGCTTTAANGATGACGGTGGTTCTCCTTGAATTCCAAAATCTGAAGAAGTCGAAACAATACCTATTCCAAAAAAGTGCTGCCACATATAATTAATAGCGACTCTAGCAGTTAAAGGATTTTTTTTATCAACTAGCCAATTTGCAAAATCAAGCCTGTCCATTGCACCGTTCGATTTATCATTAGAAAAAATATCAGGTAGCTTCGGANNAACACGTTCTCCTTTCTGCTTNAAATCACCTCTAATCAGCACATGGGTCTCTCTGGGTTTTTCTAACTCTTGCATCACGGGTACCTCCAAAGAACGAGATTGAAGATTTGCGATTTGTGACTTTAAGGCTTTCAATTCTTCATGCTCATCAAGAATAAATGCTTTGTTGTAGATTGAAATATCAGTCAATTCGCCCTCGAAGACGAAATGAAAGTCATTAAGAGAATTTTGATAACCCGAACCAATTGATAGGGGCCTATTACTTGTTGCTATGGTTTTTGGTACCTGACCAATGATTCTTGCAGCATGATCAACGACCCCGTCAACGACCAAGTTAATAGACTGCCCCGCATTAAATATGAGAGCGACCTCATGCTCTTTACCATCATTAATAGGAAAACTGCCATGTATCTCAGCACCTGACCAAGTCGCAGCTTTACTCGAAATCCATGCAAATAAATGACCA
Organism: Verrucomicrobiales bacterium; assembly: GCA_002705125.1. Taxonomy (GTDB): domain Bacteria; phylum Verrucomicrobiota; class Verrucomicrobiia; order Verrucomicrobiales; family DEV007; genus EC70. The sequence goes on from PAHQ01000080.1 coordinate 21,951, forward strand.
GGATTTGCATTTTTTTCACCTTCACCGCCTATACCAAAAATGAAACTTCTCTGCCCAGCTTTGAAATCATACTTTGATACAATGTCATTGACGCTAGATACAGTTTTAACCTTACTAACTATAGTCAAATCACCAGTAATAGAAAATAAGTCTGAATTCTTTAACCTCTGAGGGCGGTCCCATTTTCCTATCAAATTATCAGACTTCCTAGGAAACTTAAAAATACTTCTCTTAGATGATATGATGTCTATTTTTCGACGAAGATCATCGATACTGCTTTGCATATTGGCAGGCAAATACTTCATTCTAGGACCGTGAGTATTATATCCGCTACTCAAATGCGGAACGTTATTAAAAATGGCAAAAATACTGTAATAATCTTTCTGACTAATTGGGTCGTACTTATGATCATGACACTCAGCGCACTCAAGCGTTAGCCCTAACCAAGTCCTTCCGGTCGTATTAATTCTATCAACAATTCCTTTAATTCGGAACTCCTCCTTTCGAGGATTATTACCTTTTGCCTGCATGGCTTGCCGATGAAAGCCAGTTGCCAACTTCTGTTGATTAGAAGACCCTGGAAGCATATCGCCAGCGATCTGTTCAACAGTGAATTGATCATAAGGCATATTTTCGTTGAAACTTTTTATTACCCAGTCCCTATAGGGCCAAACATTTCTTGTCCTATCTGCAGCGTAGCCTGAAGTGTCAGCAAACCGCGCTAAATCAAACCAGTTCTGCGCCATTCGCTCTCCAAAGTGAGGTGATTCAAGATATTCATCAACTAGTCTTGGCCATGCGTTATTAGACTTATCATTAATAAATTTAGTAACCTCTGATGCACTAGGAGGAAACCCCCTTAAATCAAAACTAAGCCTCCTGATGAGTTGATACTTTGGTGCCAAAGGGCGATACTCAAGATTTTTTCTTTTTAGAATAGACCTCACATAAGAATCAATCGCCTCAGATTTTTTAACTGTGATATCTGAACGTAATGGAGCTTTAAAAGCCCAATGATCTGAGGCTAA
>PAHQ01000081.1 GCA_002705125.1 Verrucomicrobiales bacterium
CCATCATCGTCGACAACCAACTCGTCTTTTGTGTAAATAGCGTCTGATCGGTTAGCAAAGCTGAACTCAAATAATTTTGATTCGGTAATTTATCGGTCTTCATTAAACATACTATTATCCTTGGAATCTGATAAAATTGTTCTTAACCCATCAGATGATCAGCCTAGCCCGACACCTTTTGACCTTATTGACCTTTCAATTTGTGGGATTGCTTCTCTTTGCGCATTAATTTCCAAAAAGAAAGTTTCGGTTTCGTCTTATTGCTCCAAGAATGGAGCTAAGAGATTAGGTCATGGAGGCGTAGAGCTAGTATCAACTATTGGATATGGAGCTGATGGTAAAATTGGGTCTGTTAAATCAAGAATGAAACTTGATAGTGGTAGCCAATCAGGAATGTCTGGTCTGTTGTGGTTAGGTTTTTGTAACGTAATCAAGCAGCTGAATCATTGTTCTAATTTTGATTTATTATGTGATCGTTGCAAAACGAATGAAGTTCCTAACGGGTCTAATACTTATGATGGTGCATGGCTCGGTTTACTTGTTCTCGAGGAAACTTTCCATCAAATAGCATTGGAATCCTCTAAAACACTATCTGAAGTTCGCTCTAATAATTTGGACGTAGATGATTCGCTTGAAAAATTAGAACCAATTTATAAAGAGAAAAAAGAGTTAATAAAGGAGGCTAATAATTCCGATAAAAATATAAAGAAAGGTATCAATTTGATTTATTTGACAACAAACTGCGGGCTCAGTAGTAAAGGTGAAGGAGAGAATGTGTGTGGTGCCGCGCTGACCGAGGTTGAGTTGGATGTGCGAAAAAAAAGTATTCGTTTAGTTTATTGTAATATTATTCAACACGTAGATCGATCGAGTTCAAAAAACCAACAAAGAGCTTTTGCGGTTACCTCGTTTATTTCAGGTCTCAAGAAAATAAATGTTTTTGATGAGGGCAATTCAGAGAACTTGTTGAAAAAAGGGCCTTTTACTCAGATCTTTCCTGATGAGTTATATTGTAGAACAATTCCACGCAATGACTGTTCATTAATGATTCCCTATTGCTTGTCTCTTAGTGCCTATTTTGCAATATATGACGCCATGAGTGAATTTGATAGAGAATTTAGTTATCATGAGTTAACTCATTTTTCTATGTTTATGGAGGAGAGGGTATAAAGTTATAAGAATCATTCTTAATCGTTGCATAAATCGATTATCCCGCTTTTATATTGGACGGTCTAGCCGACGTAGCCCAATTGGTAGAGGCAAACGACTTAAAATCGTTCAAGTGCGGGTTCGAGTCCCGCCGTCGGCACCATAAAATATCGAGGATAGTGTTATTTTTTAACAAAAATGTATCCTTTATAAGAGTTTTCTTCTTCTCTGAAGATTGTCTTTAAAGGTTATTAGTACTTTTGTTTGTCCTTAACAATGAGGGAATCCTGACGATTTGACATAATGGATTCATCAAACTTAGGCCTTGCCGAAAAATTTTTGGGATGATAAATCTAATTAGTTCGTTTTAAGAACAATTAGGGGTTAAAAGCGGCAGTTCGGTTGGGAACGTCATAGCGAGTATTTTTTGGGGGATCTCGCAGTGATCTGACCGGGCTGCCTCTTTTTTGCCCAATGAATATAAAATCAGTTAAGAGTTTAAAATTTTATCTCTCTCTACTTTAAGTCCCATTTTTCTATAAAGAGTAGCGATGCTGACACCTAGCATACTGGCAGTCTTTTCTCTGGACCCTTTATTGTATTTTAAAGTTTCACGGATAAATGCCTTTTCCTGGATCTTAATAAAATCAGATAGGTTTGACCCAATGGGTAGTTGATGGCTAACTAAATTAGTTTGATTATCTTTAATTTCTACTCTGTTAGTGACTTTAGGTGGTAGATCTGAAGGATTAATTGTTTGGTTATCACTAAGAGCGCAGGCGCGTTGTATGGTGTTTTCTAGTTCACCAACATTGTGTGGCCATTTGTAATTTGTGAGGAATTTCATTGCAAATTTGTCTATCGATTTCAGCTTCGAGCCTGAAATCTTAGAGTACCTTTGCAAAAAATAATTAGCCAGTAATTCTATATCAGCTGGTCTCTTTCTTAGTGGAGGGATCATTAGAGGAATTACAGATATTCTATAATAAAGATCCTCTCGAAACTTACCTTCATTAACCCATTCCTCTAATTTTTCTGAGGAGGTTGCAATTAATCTGAAATCTGGTGCTTCAATAAGTTCATCAGAAAATTTGAGATTACCAATTTCATCTAGGTAGCTATTAAGCTGAGATTGTAGGCGAGTGGGTAAAACGTTAATTTCTTCTAGTACAACTGTTCCGCCATTTGCCCTAGTAAAAATGGTTTCGCGGCCATCGCCTCCAAACAATTCAGCTTCAAGAAGCTCTTCGGGTAACGCTGAACAGTGCAAAATTTTGAAGGGTTCATTACAACGCTGACTTTGATCATGAATTGATCTTGCTACGATTTGTTTTCCTGACCCGTACTCACCCTCGACCAGGGCAGGACTATTATTATTAGCAATTTTTTCAACTATCCTAAGAATTTCCTTAACTTCAGAACTGTTACCGATGAGTTGCCTAGTAGGTTTTATAGGTTTTGATTCAGGTTCTGCTGCTTCAATAGAGCCGCTTTGATTAGAGATTTTTAGCGCTTTGTTCAAGGTCCTTTGTAAATCGTCTAGCTCAAATGGCTTTGTAAGATAGTCGAAGGCTCCTTGACGCATAGCCTCTACAGCAGTTTCGACACTGCCAAAACCTGTCACCATTATGATTGGCATTTTTGGGAATTCTTTCGAGCATTTTTGAATAATTTCAATGCCGCTCATATCGCCAATTCGCAGATCTACTATGAGAACTTCTGGCTTTTCTTCTTCTATCGCCCTGAGCCCTTCTGCGCCGCTCTGCAATCCAGTAACCTGATGATTTAGCCCCTCACAGAGCTTGGTCATTAGTTGTAAGATGGCAGGTTCATCATCAATTATTACTATTTTAGCCATTGTATGCGAATTTTTCCTATTGTAATGCGAATATTAAATTAATTAAATATTAAAGAAATGCTTAATATTTTCAGATGTTAATATAACTTTTGAAAATTCTCAATAATGAAATTCTCAATAATGAAAGTTTTATAAATTATTAATAATTATGAACTTATGAAACTCGACGGTTTAGCGGGCACATTTTAATTCAAATATTAGCAGCTATCGCCACGAGTATTAATAAAAGAGCAAAAAGCCTATTAAAAAATCTTTGATGATTAAGGAACAGGGCCTTGATGGCTTTCCCTTGCAATAGGCAAGAGAATAAGAACCAAAAAACTCCACCCTGAAGCACTATTATAAGCCCATAAATTAATTTTTCATTGAAGGTCGAGTTTGAGGAGATGAATCCTGATAGTATAGCGGAAATAAATATAATGACCTTTGGGTTGAGTATGTTTGTAAGGAAACCTTGAAAAAATGCCACCGATGCAGTTCCATTCGATTTTGAATTTTCGGTTACATTTCTAGTATTTAAAAATTTTTGTCTATCGATACGTAGTAAATTTAAGGCAAGATATATTAGATAAGCTGATCCAAGAAGTTTGATGGCCTTTCCTAATTCTGTAGAAGTGTCTAACAATACAGCTAAGCCTGTCATTGCTATTGAGCAGTGAATTAGAAGTCCAATTGATATTCCAAGCGAAGCAAAAGCACCAGCCTTCTTACCATCATTAAGAGCAATCTTTAGTACAAGAATAAAGTCGGGGCCTGGCGTAAATTGTCCGGCCAGCATTACTAATGCAAAGAAGATGTAGTTTTCCAGATTACTTAATGTTTTGTTATTAGTTCTTGAGCCAATGCAAGGGCACCTAAAACTCCAGATCTTGATGATAGACCTGGAGGGACTATGAAAGTATCCAAATCATCAATTTCAATATAACCAGCTATCCTTTCGTTCAAATCATGCCTAATCATAGGAAATAGTTGCTTCTGTTCCATGACTCCTCCTCCAAGAATAAATCTTTGGGGAGCTAGGGTTAGGGTTAGATTATAAAGAGCATCAGCAAGATAGCCGGATTCAAGTTTCCAGGCTTCATGCTCTACTGGAAGTGTTGCTGGATCTGTATTCCAACGATTTCTCATGGCCGTTCCACTGGCTAGACCTTCTAGGCAGTCTCCATGGAATGGGCAAGATCCAGGAAAAGGGTCCTTAGAGTGGTCTTTTGGAATTCTAAGGTGTCCCATTTCAGGGTGGCTGATACCGTGAAGAATATTGCCATTAACAACGGCGCCACCTCCGATACCTGTTCCTACTGTTATATAAACATAATTCTTAAGTCCTTGAGCGGCTCCCCATTTACCTTCTCCCCATGCCGCTGCGTTAACATCAGTGTCGAAAACCATGGGGACCCCTGATAAGGCTTCCCTTATTGGGTTGCCTAGATCTATATGTGACCAATTTTCTTTAGGTGTATTTGTGATCCAACCATATTTTTTTGATTTCGGGTTCACGTCTGCTGGGCCGAACGAACCAATTCCTAAGGCCTGAATTTCACCTCTCTCAGTTTCCTTGCTTTTAAAGAAATCGATAGCATGGCTTATTGTTTCTTCTGGACGAAGAGTAGGGAATCTTACTGCTTCAAAATCACCCGGTGAACGGCCAACAGCGCAAACAAATTTTGTTCCTCCTGCTTCTATTGCTCCGACGAGTGCAGCCTCCATGAGATTTTTTACTTAGATGTTTTATTAATTCCAAGCGATTCGAAAATTCCCTTGGTCGCTTCACTTTTATTTAATGTATAAAAGTGAATCCCTTCAACTTCATTATTTAAGAGTTCAGAACACTGTTCTGTGGCGTATTGAATTCCCACCTTTTCTATAGACGCTGGGTTTGAATCGCAACGCCTTAGAGATTTTAGAAGTTTAGCAGGAAAACGGGATCCGCCGGCAAGATTTGCCATTCTTTCTAGACCCTGCATCGAACTGATCGGCATTATTCCTGCGATGATGGGGACATCAATTCCGGCAAGTATGCACCTTTCTCTAAAGTCGAAGAAATCGTGGTTGTCGAAGAAGAGTTGAGTGCAGATGTAATCTGCTCCCGAATCAATTTTTGCTTTCAAGTGATCCATTTCCTTCAACCGGTTGGGAGTTTCAGGGTGCCCCTCCGGAAACCCGGCGACACCAATGCCTAAGGACTTAGTCTTTTTGGCAGAACCTCTAATGAATTTCACTAAATCACACGCGTATTGAAATGTGTCATGTGATCTATCATAATTATTATTACCCCGAGGAGGGTCTCCTCGAAGGGCAAGAATATTGGATACTCCCTTATCGCAATAACGGTTTAATATTCTCAAAATTTCTTCTTCATCATGCTGGACACAAGTAAGATGCGGTATTGGGACGAGATTTGTTAAATCCAGAATTTTTTCAACAAGTTCATGTGTTCTTTCCCTCGTTGTTCCCCCAGCACCATATGTAATACTTACGTAGGAAGGATCTAGTGGTTCCAGATCTTTAATAGTTTTCAAAAGTTCGTCTGAACTTTTATCTGATTTGGGTGGAAAGAATTCAAAAGAAAATGAAGGCTGACCTTTATTGATGATGTCTTTAATGTGCACTTAATTATTAATCTTATTTAAGGCCAGCTTGAATCTTTGCGATTGATTCTTGGACTAGTTTGTAGGGGAGGGCATAGGTGGTAACTCTGTCTGACCTTGCAATGTTAATTCCAATGGCAAAACCTTGTAAGTTTAACAGAGGGGCGCCCATGTCAACTGGTTGCAAGGGGATTTCATGTTGAATGACATCCGAGAATCCAGCTTTTCTTTTGGATGTTTGGCCACTCATTTTTTGATTTCGGTCGAGCATGTCGAATACATTAGACATATAATTGAGTCTAACGCTGAAGGGGATGCCTTCCTCCCCTCGAAGAATTTTTAGTTTAACCTCATCCATAGGAGCAAACTTCTTAATTTCCTCTGAAAGATCCTTTCTAGACATGATCTCTTTTTCTTCGACTCGAATCACAAGGTCGCCTTTAATGATCCCTTCTTTTTGAGCTGGGCTATTTGGTCCAAACTCGACAATTGCGACACCTTGTTTTTCTGGGTCATCTTTTGGATCTAGTAAGACGCCAAGGACACCTGATCGGCCCTTAATATTTCTGCTCTTTGCCGAGACGACTCCAATCATTAATGCATTTGATTGATGGTTCATCGCGCAAACCCATGAGCCCTGACTGTAATGTTTTGAATCTTGCCATTTAACGGGCTTGCCTACCACAGGATCAATTTTAAGAAGAGCAAGATCTGTGTCTTTATCTGAACCAAGTAGGCTAACGGATATTTCTTCAGAACTTGGCCCAATGCCAGAGAAGTTATCGTTTTCCTCTAGCTCGCTTGCCTTGGTTATGCAGTACCCATCTGAATCAATAATTGTGGCGAGAGAGAGAGCTTTGTCACCACTGACGACGGTGACCGTTGATAGCTTTGCGCTCAATCCAGCTGGGCCAAAGGCTTCAGTTGTTTGTTTTCCGTTTAGGCGGCGACTTTTTGGCAGCTCATCAAGAAAGTCCTGGGCATTGATAGGGCATACCAGTAGTCCTAAAAGAATTTGTGCTGTTATTATTAATCTTAGCTGAGGAATCACTTTCTATCTTTCCTTTAGTGATGGAGCTGGTTTCGCGGGAATAAAATCATTGCGGTTGGCAAGCGTTATTTCGATCTTACCATTCCCGCCTTCCCACCTCTTGATAGTTTCAAGATTAATTTTGTCGCCTGGCCCATTTTTGTTAACAAGATAACGGAAGAGGTTAAGGCTTTCAATTTTAACCCCGTTGATGTGAGTGACGATATCTCCAGCCCTGAGTTTTGCTAGCGCTGCTGGTGAATTGTCTATTACCCCAGTTACCAAAACTCCTTTTGGATGTGATACTCTTTTTATTCCCAAGAATCCTCCTTTTCTTTCAACTTTTGCATAGGATTCGTCGACGCTGATAATGCTTCCTTCTTTCATTCTTTTCCAATCCCTCTTAAAGGCTCTTACTGTTACATGAAAGTTCTGTTCATTTTTCATGGATACACGACTGTGAATTCCAACGACTCTACCAATCATATCAAATAATGGGCCTCCAGAGTCTCCTCCAATTAGTTTGCAGTCTGTTTGAATAGTGTCGGTGCTCCTATGAATTATTCTTCCAACTCTTAATACAAGTCCTCGTTCTTTGTCGAAGCCGCCAGGATGGCCTATAGCATAAATCCAATCGCCCTTAAATACTGATGCAGGAGGAGCCACTTCAACAAATGGGTATTTCCCTTTTTTTGTGATTTGTATTAAGCCTGAATCGGCTGCTGACGAACGGCCCAGTGCTTTTCCTTGAAGCTTGGTTCCATCTTGTAGCAAAACTTCTAGCTCTTTCCCAGGCTCGCCGCTAACGTGGCCAGCAGTTAGAACAAGGCCATCTTCAGAAATAATTACTCCGCTTCCAGACCCGTTACCTTGGATGCAAACTGTAGCCTTCTTTGAATTTTCTAGTACTGACCGCACTTGTTGCTCGATTGCAATCAAGTCTGTTGGGCTTTCAGGGAATTTCTTTTGAAAGACCGGGTGGTTTAGTTTTGATTTCGTTGGTGAAGAAATTGCTTTTTCATAGTTGGTGCAAAAGACACCAAACATGATGAATAATGTTAAAATTTGCCGCATTTGTCTTAATAAAATAATACTCCAAGTAGATTTTAATTTATTTTAGATGCCAAGATCGTTAGGTATTTGGTCTCCTGTTTTCACCTCGGTTTCCTCATCATTTGTGTAAAGAACTTGTTTTGTTGGCTTTCCTTCTTCATCCCAATAAGTGGTGATTCCATGACGCATTCCATCTTTGTACATTTTATAGGCACTGCGTTGACCGTTTTCATACCACTCTTCAACGATGCCATCATAAATACCATCAACGAATTGATACCGCCCTCCAATTTTTCCATTCGAGTGTTTTTTGACGGAAGTCCCCGTAAATGGTTTTTTGTCTTTTGTGAATAGGCTCTTGTCATAGCCCAGTTCACTATATGGAACTTCTTTAATCGTCTCTTTAATTGAACCAGTTGGTGAGGTAGCAACAACTTCATCTGTCAATTCTGAAACTTCAGAGATATTAGATTGTTGTTGTTTTTGGCATGCAGAAAGTAAAAACATAATGCTTACAGGAAATACCAGTGATGTAGTACGAATTTTAATCATGATTCTTAATTTTCTGTTTATTGAATAGATTTATGGATTTTTTATAGGTGCGGCTATTTGTGTTGATTCATTAAAGAAGGGCAAAAAATATTCCCAGCCTATCCAAATCATAATCACGTAGAGAATTCTACAAAGTAAGTGAAGGATTTGATCGGTGTGAAAGCTTGTCATTCCTTCACACTTTAAGAAATCAATGATCCAATGGAGAACAAACTCAATTACTCCTATGATAAAAGATCCTGTAATCAGCCAAACTCCTCCAGCGTGAAGCAAAGAGTGAGAGGTTAGGCAGTGTAGCCATAGACCATTAATTTCATTTCCGTTTTCCTTGAAATGTCTGTTTTTATATTTTGCAAGGAATTCCCCTTGAAGAGGATAATCAAAAAGAGCATGTGCTATGAGTAGGGCAAAAAGAATCTGAGACGCAGCAATTAAATCATTGTTGACTATTAGGCTTTCGATTTGTGTATTAAAAATCACTGCTAGTCATCGGTGATTTAAAGGACTTTTTCATTAGCTACCCTCAGCCTTGCTGCCAGTCCTTTTGCTAGTGCTGAAATAAGCTCAAGGGCCTGACTTGGGTGAGTTTTACAAAAAGCTTCGTATGATTCGGGTGTAATTTTGAGAGTTGACGCATTTTTCATTGCCTTGACTGATGCGCTTGCGGTGCTTTCTGGGTCAAACAGGGTGATGTCTCCAACGAACTGACCAGCTTCGATTCGGCCTAGCAGGCGCTGAGGTGACTGCGGGTTTGCATGACTGATGGCATGGAATATTCCGGATAGGGTAAAATATAAAGCATCAGGCTCTGATCCTTGAGTAACAATAAATGTATCTTCTTTATAATTAACGACTTGAGAAAAGTTGTCACTGGTTAAAAGAGCTCTTGTTTCTGAGCTGATACCATTTTCATCTGATAAGAGGCCGCAATTTAATAATTCTTCTAGATCTGACATTTTTTTGATAATGTATACTTAATCATTCAACTTCAAGGCTCAAAATTATTATTTCAAGTGCAATAGTCAACATTTCTTACTTGCAATGAGTCTAATAATGGATAGGTATTCCCCCCCCTTATGGCTAAAAAAAGTTGGATACAGCGAAATAAAAAGAAGGAAAGAGCTGTGGCTAAGTACGCAAAGAAGCGTGCTGAGCTAAAAGCGAAAGGTGATTATATAGGTTTATCAATGCTTCCTAGGAATGCTAGCCCAACAAGAGTTGTTAATCGTTGTGAGGTTACAGGTAGAAGGCATGGGTTTCTTCGCCGATTCAAAATGTCTAGAATTACCTTCAGAGAGCTCGCGTCCAGAGGAGATATACCTGGAGTTACTAAGTCNAGTTGGTANGTATTTTTATTTGNCTGAANNTCACAAATTTAGCTAGTTTTTGAATTTTCCTATTTATGGGGTAAATTTAGNGGTTTGATTTTTTTAAGTGACTCACTAATNATGCCTATTTACGAATACATAGCTAAGGATACTGAATCAGGGTGTAGAATTTGTTCTGAAGGCTTTGAGTTAAATAGACCGATTGATAGAGCTCCGCTCGAAGTGTGTCCACTTTGTAAGACACCGGTACAAAAGCTGATTTCCTCTATAAATACTCCTAAAATTACAAAACCTCTTTCTGTTTCTGATGCAAAATCGGCAGGGTTTACAGTTTTGGAAAAAAGGGACGAAGGCACATATGAAAAGTTGTAAATGCATTCATGGAGGAGTTGCAGGCGAATATAGTTTCTATTTGAATGTAAACTAGATGGATTCAGACCAATACTCTGCTGACTTGGATGAGGAATACAATATTGCTTTAGACCGTAGGCCTAGACGTTGGCTTGGTCTTTTTGCAGGTCTATATGTTGGTATTGTTTTAGGAATAGTATCGTCTAATTCTGTCCTTCAGGTTGGTTATTGGATTAAGCTTGGTGTTGTAAGTTCTGTCGTTTCATGGGGTTTAGTTTTTTTGGTTTCTACATTTGGCAATTTATTGGGAGCGAGGTTTGGCGTTAATGCATCGTCGATTAGACCAATAATCAGAACTTTTATTATAATATTTTTTGCGGCTCTTTTCATTTATTTAGTGGCTTTTTTCTTTCAGGTTGAGGGGCCGGGGTACGTTCTTACATTGATCCCAATAATTCTTTCGATATCCATTTATTGGACTAAAGCTAAATCCTCTTCATTTGGTTTGGTTTCTATTTTGTTTGTGGGAAGCGGTATTTTTCTATCAAGTTTTAAGTTGTTTACAATGCCCGTGATAATAAAACCCTTGTTACCGATTGAGTTTTCTGAAAATAAAGGGTCTGGTACTAAGGTTCTTGTATTTAACCTTGATGAATCTATTGCCCAAAAAAGGTTGGCTGAAATAATTATTAATGAAAATGTTGAGATCGTTCTCTTGCAGGGGCTGAATTCGAATAATGACTTAAGTGATACTATCTCAGATTTAGGTAAGAGTTGGAATGCTTACATTAATCCGGTTAATGGAAATTCTACTGCCATACTTAGTAAAGTGGAGGGAAAGCAGGAAGTTTTTACTACTAAGAATCAAAATTCAACAATGATGAGTTTTTTAATTAATGAAAAGCTTGTTCGATTTGTAAGTTGTGAGTCGCCATCTGGGAGGAAATCCCAACAGAGGAGAGGCGCTGTGGACTGGATCTTAAAAGAATACAGAAAAGAAGATCAACCTGTTCTAGTTGCTGGAAATTTCAATTTTAATCCTTTAATGCAATGGACCTTCGTTTCACCAATTATTACAGATTCAATTTTTTATGATAGAGCTAGTTGGAAGGCTTTGTCGCTTCTTGGAGAGGTTAAAGGTTATAGTCCTTTTGCCATTCAGCCGATGAGAGAATTAAATTTATGTCACGAATGGATGGTAGCTAGTCCAGATATTGAAATAGTTTCCTATAAAATGGCTGAAATTTCAATTTCAGAGGGTAGTGCAGCGGTTCTAACTATTAGTTTAAATAAAAACGATGGTGAACCTAAGAAAGATTGAATTGAAGACAATTGCCTTAGTGATATAAAATTAAAGAATGAAAACAGAGGACTTGAATCATATTGCTCTTCACGTTTCCAATTTGGAGTCGAGTAAGAAATTTTACGGAGATTTACTTGGCCTCGAAAAGATCCCAAGGCCTGATTTTAACTTTCCTGGAGAATGGTACCGGCTAGGAAATTCTCAAGAATTACATTTAATTGCTGGCAGGATAGATAAGGTGAACTCTTCAACAAGAGGGAACCATTTTGCGTTGGGAGTAAAAAGTATGGATGACACAGAAAAATTTCTCAAGGAAAGAGGTTTAAATCACACCCCAAGGCAAACTAGGCCGGATGGAGCATATCAAATTTATTGTGAAGACCCTGATGGCTATTGGATAGAATTTTGTCAGAACAAATTATTTTAATTTGTCCACTTTTTCAATTCAAGTCTCGTTTGGTTGTTAGAATTTCAGATGGCCTATTCTATAGAAAGAAGCTCTTTTACTAGGGAGGGACCTTGATAAACTAGGCCTGTATAAATTTGCAGTAGTTTTGCTCCAGCAGCTATTTTTTCTTCTGCATCTTTCTTACTAGAGATTCCTCCCACGCCTATAATTGGTATGTCATCGTTAAGAGCACCATAAAACTTTGAGATTGCTTCGTTACTTTTAGAGTGAATAGGTTTTCCACTTAGTCCTCCCTGCTCAGATGCTAGGTGGTGTTTTTTGACTTCATCTCTAGATATTGTTGTATTAGTGGCAATGACGGCATCAATTTTTAACTCTAGGAATAGATCTGCTAGCAAATTGATCTGTTCGTGACTCATGTCCGGATCAAGTTTGACTGCGATAGGGACATTTTTACCATGGTCCTCTCTTAAATTATTTCTTTCCTTCATTAAAGGTGAAAGCAGACCACGAGCAAATTCGGGTGATTGTAATTCTCTTAGTCCCGAGGTGTTCGGTGAAGATACATTGATAGTTATATAATCGGCAATGCCGTAAGCTTTTCTTAGTAAGATCATATAATCATCTAGGGCTTTTTCGTTAGGTGTGATCTTATTTTTGCCAATATTAATACCTACGATTCCATCGTATCCTTTTGCAGACTTTGTAACGTTGTCTATTGCTTTATCTATTCCAGGATTGTTAAAACCCATCCTGTTAATAATTGCTTCGTGGTTTTTTAAACGAAACAATCTTGGCTGAGGGTTGCCTGATTGTGGTCTAGGAGTGATTGTACCGATTTCGACAAATCCAAAACCCATAGATCCAAAACCATTAATGCAGTGCCCTGATTTGTCGAGCCCAGCAGCTAGACCAATCCTATTGGGAAAAGTTAAGCCCATAACTTTTATAGAGTTATTTTTAACTCTTGGAGTCATTAATGAGGTGATTCCCAGTAATTGCATGGCTCTAAGGCCATTTATTGTTAGGTGGTGAGCTTTTTCTGCTTCAAATTTGAAGAGTATTGATCTTGCAATTTTATAAAAATTCACAGTATTTCAGTAAGTTAGGCCACAATTTTTGAAAATTTAAGATATCTTGAATATTTTGCGTGACATATGAGTCAAGGTTGCTAAATCTCAGCACATATAAAACACAAATAAACCTGAGATGGCCAATAACCAAGAAACAATTCAACAAGTACCACTAGATAGTTTAAGTGAGCCTTTTTATGAAGGTTCCGTGCAAAGGCTTTATGCAATAAATGATGAGCCAAAATATATGGTAACGGAGACGACGGCGGGGGGTTCCGTTTTTGATGTTGGTACTATTTTTTCTATAGAGGGAAGTGATGTTGCTCGTGCTGTTTTTCGTCATGTTTTATATACAAACCTTTCAAAACCCGAAACATGGATAGAGGTTAAAGATGCTGTTCAAAATGCAGAGGGGCTAGATCCGAAAATTAGAGATATCTTGCTAGAAGGAGTTATCGAAAAATTATGTTCTGTTGGCGGGGTAACACATCATTGTGGGATGGTTGACGCAGTTACCGGTTCAGTGTCTCATGAAGGTTTACCTGAGAATGAAAGTGCATACAATATAGTAAGGCGATACAAGATTGAAAAACCTGACCAAGATAGTTTTTTAAAGCATCCTTTTTATGACTATAGTAAATTTGGATCTCTTGATAAGAATGTAGTTCCATTAGAATGCATTGTCCGCTTCGGTATAACGAGTGGAAGTTCTGTATTTAGAAAGTATCTAAAACTATCTGAGAGCGAACAGAGAAAGTTCGAGCAGGAGTTAGGTGCCAATGGACCCCTCGTTGCTTGGGAATACTTAAACACCCCGATCGTAGATTTCACGAGTAAGTATGAACCCGAAGATCGTGCAGTCACTAAACAGGAAGCTCATAACATGTCTGGTTTAGACGGTGAGACGTTTTCTGAGATGGGTAAGCTTGCGGTCTTGGGAGGATGGGCCGTAAGGGTAATGGTTGAAAAAATGGGGCTAAAGCTTTGGGATTTAAAATGGGAATTCGCTAAAGATGGTGATGATCTTGTTTTTGTCGATACAATTGATACGGATTCATTTAGGGCGACCTCTGTCCTTGAAGATGGCGGTGACAAGATAGTGATCCACTACAACAAGCAAGCTATGAGGGATTATTATAAAATCGCACATTCAGACTGGTTGGGTTCTATTAACGAGGCAAAAGAGGAGGCTCGAATTACGGGAGTGCCCTTCGTTGACCTCTTAAGAAGTAGGCAGGATGCAGGCGACGCTCCTCAAGATCCTATTGTGGACCAAGACTTCATGGCAATACAAGTGGATAAAATGAATCTCATAAAGGATTGTATTTTGGGTATTAGGGACGGTTCTGAAGTTTCAGGCGCGCTAGCTGATTGTGGAAAGAGGGAAGTCGATTTTTACACATCCAACGGGCAACGGGACGCTCTCAAAAATCTTAACGGATTGGGCTAATCGTATGGGGTTTTTAACTGCTGAAGTAGTTGGTAAATTTGAGTCAGAACAAGACACAAGTAAGCTTTTGTATGCCCCCTTAGAACAGTCTGCAACTTTTAGAAAATCTCGAGTCTATCAAATTAAATATGATGGAACCGAAGAAGAAGCACAGTCATTCGTTTTAAAATCTTTGGTTGACCTCTATGCAGACGAAGTGTCATTTTCCGGAGAGTCATATTTCAAGAATTTTAAATTCTATATCGACTATGGAATGAAGCCTGGCGCCCTTGATCTAGAAAGAGAGGCAATTATTTCTAGTCAAAAAGGTTTTAATGTCAGTGAATTTAAATTATTGAGCCTAGAATTGTCTCAGAGGATATATATTTTCTCTGACCCTGACATTGGGCCTGAGCCGTTTGTCCGTGACGTATGTAACCCCGCTATTCACGTATGGAGCGTGACCGATTCTGATGGAAGAAAAGTTGCCTAGCGCTAAGCCCAAAAGTTATCGTGAGATATCCATTAGGGATTTGAGCCCTGATGAGCTTCTTGCATTGAGCGAATCAATGAAACTGTCCTTATCTATCGAGGATATGATTGAAGTTCAGTTGTATTACGCTTCAGCGATGAGGAGAGAGCCCACTGACGTTGAGTTAGAGTGTATTGCGCAAACTTGGAGTGAACATTGCAAGCATAGGATTTTTGGAGCTCGGATTGAGCATGTAGGATCTGAAGGAGAAGAGGTGATTGATAGTCTTTTTAAGACATATATTAAATCCGTCACCGAGAGGATCATGGAGAAGAAGCCTGGATTTGTTCTTGGATGCTTTGTTGATAATGCAGGATTTATTAAACTTGATGAAAATCAAGCTATTTGCCTTAAGCTTGAAACACACAACCATCCCTCTGCAATCGAACCCTATGCAGGTGCAAACACTGGATTGGGTGGGGTTATTAGAGATATCCTTGGTGCAGGAAAGGGAGCTAAACCAGTAGCGAGTTGTGACATTTTTTGTTTTGGTCCTCCAGATACTAAATCAAGTGATATTAACGCGGATGATGTAATTCATCCTTTGGGGATAATGAGAGGCGTTGTGAGAGGGGTTCGAGACTACGGTAATAGGATGGGTATCCCTACTATTTGCGGGGCAATTCAATTTGATTCATCATATGTTTATAATCCTTTAGTTTTTTGTGGGACTGCAGGCACTATTCCTATTTCCGATATCGACAAAGAAATGTCTCCGGGATTAAAAGTCATCGCAGTAGGGGGGCGTACCGGGAGAGATGGACTAAAGGGTGCAACATTTTCTTCAATGGCTCTGGATACAGAGAGTCATGAAGAAGATCAGCAGGCTGTACAGATTGGTAATCCTATAGAGGAAAAGAAAGCAGCAGATTTTGTCATAGAAGCTCGTAAAAAAAATCTTATTGAGTTTATTACTGATTGCGGTGCGGGTGGTTTCTCAAGTGCTGCTGGCGAAATGCTAAGCGAAGTTGGAGGAAATCTTTACCTTGAGAGGGCTCCTCTTAAAGAGCCAGGAATGACAAGTTGGGAGATATTTTTATCTGAAAGTCAGGAAAGAATGGTTTTGGCTGTAAAAGATGAATCCATGGAAGCATTGAAAGAACTTTCAGAGATTTATGAAACAGAGCTAACCGAAATTGGAAACTCCGATGATTCTGGTATTCTTAAAGTATGGCACGATAATGAACTAGTATGTGAGTTGGATAATTCAAGATTACACGATGCTCCTACAAGAAGATTAAATTCCTCTTTCTGTGTTGATGCGGTCAAAAAATACGAATTGTCGGAAGACGATTTAGCCGCAGACCTCGATGTAGTGATTAGTGATTTTGCTATAGGGTCTCGCGAACCTATAATAAGAGAATATGATCATGAGGTTCAGGGTAATACAGTTCTTAAGCCATTAGCTGGTAGTATGGGAGATGCCCCTCAGGACGCATCAGTTGTTAAAGTTGATGGTAGTGACCACCTCATGTCAATTGGTCTCTCATTGCTTCCAGAGTGGGGTAAAACAGATCCTTTAGCAATGGGTAAGGCCACTGTTGATGAGTGTTTTCGTTCTTTGGTTGCCTCTGGAGCTAACCCTGAAAAGATTGCTCTATTAGACAATTTCTGTGTAGGTAATCCTGAAGATTCAACTGAACTTGGAATGTTGGTTGAAACCTGTAAAGGGATTGCGCAAGGTGCAGAGTCTTACAGTGCTCCTTTTGTTTCAGGTAAAGATTCTTTTTACAACTATTTTGAGACGAGTGATGGACCTGTCTCAATACCAACCACTTGTTTAATAAGTGGCATGGGCGTGGTTGATTGTGCATCCCATGTCACCGGTGCTTCCATTCGTAAAAAAGGTTCTTTAATTGTAATGTTAGGAATAACAGATTCGAAAATGGGAGGAAGTGTTTATGCTCGCATTAAAGGGCTAACTAAGTGCGCAGTGCCGAATACTGATTTTAGTAAGGCGCTGAAAGGTTATAATGCATTTCATAGCGCCGTTACTGAAGGATTGATTCTCTCAGCACATGATGTTTCTGAAGGAGGTCTTGGTGTTGCAATTGCCGAAATGGCTTTTTCTCAAGTTGGTGGAGTGACCATTGATCTTGAAGCTCTTCCCTCTACCGGTAAAGTTGGAAAGGCTGAGCGTTTGTTTTCAGAATCGCCATCTAGAATTCTTATAGAGTGTGACCCTAATGATTTAGATAGACTTAAAATGGTTTTAGAGGGTACTGATTTTTCAGTTGTTGGTAAAGTAACTGCGGATGATCAAAACTTATTGATTACTTCGGGTGCAGAAAAAGTTTTGGAGGTAGAAATTGCTATGCTTAAAGAAAAATGGAAGAACGTACTAACGCCTTACTATTAAAATATCCAGGAACTAACTGCGATTTCGAAACTGCGAGAGCTCTCGAGGCTGCTGGTTTTTCAACTAAGATTTTGCCTATTGCTAGATTCACCGAGGAGAGTTTAAAATCAATTCAATTGGTTGTTTTAAGTGGGGGCTTCAGTTACGGTGATTATGTAATGGCAGGTAGGCTAGCTCAGCTCGAAACTGAGAGAAGAGTAGGTGATGCATTGACCCGATTTAGAGATTCTGGGGGATACATGATGGGTATTTGTAACGGATTTCAAATACTTACAAAGCTAGGGCTTCTTCCTGAGGGAAGTCTTATTGATAATGTATCTGGTCGTTTTATATGTAAGTGGGTTCGACTAAATAGGAATACTGATTCAAGCCCATTTCTCAAGGGTTTGCCGGAGAGTTTTGAGTTGCCTATAGCTCATGCAGAGGGCCGGTTTATTGCCCCTTCAGGCCTAGCAGAATCATATTTAGAGGATGGATTGGCTGCTCTCTTGTACAAAGACGATATTAATGGGTCATCGTGTCAAATTGCTGGATTAACTGATGAAACAGGTCGCGTGTTTGGACTAATGCCTCATCCTGAAAGGTTTTTACTAGAATCGCACCATTATGATCCTGATTGGAAGAGAGAGGATGATGGTTGGGGAACTGGTTATTTTATTTTTAAATCAATCTTTAACGAAATTTCAGAAGGTGTATCTAACCAATAAGAAGAAATGGCTGACCAAATTACATATAAGGACGCTGGAGTAGATATTCACGCTGCTGCAGAGTTAGTTGGAGATATAGGGGAGTTGAGATCAAGGACTGAGAAGAGCCGGAAATTGTTTGGTTCATTTGGACTTTTTGCTGCTGGTTTTGATCTTAGCTCTTACAAAGAGCCAGTCATATTTACAGGTTGTGATGGTGTAGGCACGAAGCTTGAATTGCTTCTTGAGTATGACCTTTTAGAGGTGGCTGGA
Organism: Verrucomicrobiales bacterium; assembly: GCA_002705125.1. Lineage (GTDB taxonomy): Bacteria > Verrucomicrobiota > Verrucomicrobiia > Verrucomicrobiales > DEV007 > EC70. The sequence continues at coordinate 17,974 of PAHQ01000081.1, forward strand.
AAAGATTTGGTTGCAATGTCTGTAAATGATATTCTTACAGCTGGAGCTGATCCGATAATGTTTCTTGATTATATCGGTGTTGGTAAATTAGATAAGGTTAAAATATCAAGGGTCATATCGGGAATAGTCGAGTGGTGTGAGTCTTGTGATTGTATCCTTGCAGGAGGAGAGACAGCAGAGATGCCCGATCTTGTCGATGAAAACATGATTGAACTTTCTGGATTTGGCATAGGAGCGGTTGAAAAGTGCAATGTTGTTGATCCAACAAGCATAACCGTTGGTGATGTTTTTATTGGTTATCCTTCAGATGGTGTCCATGCGAACGGGTGGAGTTTAGTTAGAAAAATAATCTCAAAATTTCCAGATGAATTTAATGATGAGGAGATAGTTTCACTTTTAGCTCCTACTAGATTGTATAATGATGTTGTCAGCGGACTGAGGAATTTAGGAGTCCAGCCAAAGGCTATGGCTCATATTACTGGGGGGGGGCTTCCCGAAAATCTAGAGAGAGTGCTAGGTGACTTAGGTGGGGATCTAGTTGTTCCTGATTGGTCATTAGATGCAGTTCAGAAAGTTCTTTCACATGTTGAAATTAATGAAGCGTTCTCAACTTTTAATATGGGAATAGGTTGGGTTAGTATCGTTTCTAATGAAGATGTGGAAGCCGTAATGGAATCAGTTCCTGGTGCTGTCAAATTGGGGGAAGTTACTAATGATAAATTAACCGTCCGACTTGGGTAAATGGGCGATTTTTTAAAGCATGAATGTGGTATAGCGGTTGTTCGCTTGAAGAAGCCTCTTCCTTATTATCATGATAAATATGGCTCTGCTTTGTATGGTTTTAATAAGCTGTTTCTGTTAATGGAAAAACAACATAATCGGGGCCATGACGGCATTGGTATAGGTTGTGTGAAACTAAATATGGAACTTGGTGATCCGTATATATTTAGAGAAAGGTCGGCCTCGCGTGATTCTCTGACGGTGGTTTTTAAAAAGTTAATGGATCGGTATTATCAGGTATGTAAGCGAAGAGATATAGATCCAGATGACCCAGCCAACGTGAGCCGTTATTTTGATTTTGGTGGAGAAGTTTTGATGGGACATCTTAGGTATGGTACTTCTGGAGAGTTTGAAGAAGGGTCTTGTCATCCTTTTTTGAGGAGAAGTAATTGGGAGACCAGGAGTTTAATGGTGCTAGGAAATTTTAATATGGCCAATGCACCTGAGCTTAATAGGAAGCTAGTAGACCGCGGTCAGCATCCAGTCTTTGGTACTGATACCCAAACTGTTTTAGAGGAAATTGGGTTCTTTTTGGATCAAGCACATCAAAATATATATCGTAGATCAAAAGTTGAGAAAGTGTCTGGAACCGATATTCCAGGCTTAATTAGTGAGAGGTTACATATGCCAAGGCTTTTGAGGAAAGCTTCAAAGATATGGGATGGAGGTTATGCGATTGCTGGAGCAGTTGGCAATGGTGACGCTTTTGTTATGCGAGACCCAAATGGTATCAGGCCGGCTTTTTATTTTGATAATGACGATTTCGTTGGGTTTGCTTCGGAGAGAGTTCCACTCATGACAGTATTTGGTCTTGAGAAAGAGGAAGTCTCTGAAGTGCCTGCCGGGCATGTAGTTTCCATTAAGAATACTGGTGAAGTAACAGTAGAAAGATTTTCAGATGAAAAACCGAAGACACCTTGTTCATTTGAGAGGATTTATTTTTCTAGAGGCAACGATCCAGATATTTATAAAGAAAGAAAAGAACTTGGAAGACTTTTAGCAGAACCAATTCTTAAGTCGATCGATCATAACTTAAAAGATACAGTGTTTAGTTTTATTCCGAACACCGCCGATATAGCGTATCATGGAATGATGGGAGGGTTGAGAGAGTACCGAAGGAATAGTGTTAAGGAGGCAATAAAAAAGGCATCATTAAATGGAGGTCTTGACGAGGAAAAAATTGATGACTTGATCCTTAATAATTGGCCTAGAGGTGAAAAAATTGCTCATAAGGATATTAAGATGAGAACTTTTATTAGTCAGGAAAAAGGGCGTAAACAATTGGTTTCTCATGTCTATGATATTAGTTATGGTGTTGTTAAGCCAGGTGAGATTCTGGTTGTTATTGATGATTCGATAGTAAGAGGTACTACACTAAGAGAATCAATTCTGAAGATTTTGGCTAGGACAGAGCCCAAGAAAATTGTTGTTGTCTCGAGTGCCCCTCAAATAAGGTATCCTGATTGTTATGGTATAGACATGTCAGAACTTGGAAAGTTTATAGCGTTTCAAGCAGCTATTGATCTATTAAAAAATTCAGCAAGAGCCTCGTTGATAGCAAAAGTCTACGATGACTGTCTAGTTGAACTAAGAAAGCCGTATGATGAAATGAGAAATTGTGTTCGTGATATTTATGAACCTTTTTCGGCTAAGCAAATATCTGAGCAAATAGCTAGGCTTGTCTACCCGCAAGATATCAAATGGAGCGGGGAAGTAGAGGTGATTTATCAAAATATAGGAAATTTAAGAAAGGCCTTAGGCGATAATTGTGGTGACTGGTATTTTACCGGTAATTATCCCACTCCCGCTGGCACGGCAGTTGCAAACAGAGCTTTTGTTCAATACTGCGATGGTATTGATGGAAGGCCATACGATTTAGGATTATAAAAAATTATGAAAGTTATTGTTGTTGGCAAAGGAGGTAGAGAACACGCAATCGTTACAGCTTTGGTCGAATCTGATTCAGCTAGTGAGGTGTTCTGCTACCCGGGTAGCGATGCTATACTAGAGATGGCTAAAAGTTTGTCTGGAGAGATTAATGATGTTGAGTCTCTTGTAAAGTCTATGGTTGATGAAGGTATTGATCTGTGTGTGGGAGGTGAAGAATCGTGGCTTGCTATGGGATTGGCTGACAAGGCTAGACAGGCAGGAATACCGACATGGGGACCTGTTCAGTTTTCATCTCAACTGGAAGCGAGCAAGGAGTTTGCAAAAGAGTTTATGGTGAGACATAACATTCCTACCGGAGGGTATGATTCTGCCGAAGATTATGAATCTGCAAAATCTGCTATTACCAGTTACCCTACAGTTCTTAAATTTGATGGATTGGCTGCCGGGAAAGGAGTCGCTATTTGTTTTAATGAAAGCGAAGCTGAGTCCTTTTTAGATGAAGTTTTTATTCAGAAGAGGTTCGGAGATGGAAGAATTCTCATAGAGGAGTATTTGGAAGGACCTGAGGTCTCTGTTATTGCCGCAGTGGCAGACGGTGAGTATCAAATATTTACGCCTGCCAGAGATTACAAGAGGCTCTCTGACGGAGATAAGGGACTTAATACTGGAGGAATGGGAGCAGTAGCTTCTCGATCACTTATTTCTGGAGAATTGCTTGACCAAATTGAGGATGAAGTAATTAGACCTAGTGTTGAAGGTTTAACAAAAGACAATATGGATTTCAGGGGCTTTCTCTATGCAGGTTTGATGCTTACACCTGATGGGCCAAAATTACTTGAGTATAATTGTCGCTTTGGAGATCCAGAAGCTCAGGCTGTCTTACCATTAATAAAAGGGGATTTTGCTGCTTATCTAATGAGTGCGGCCAAAGGTAATCTAATGGATGGGCTAATTGATTTTGATAAAGGCTGGAGTATTTGTTTGGTTCTTGCTTCTGCTGGCTATCCAAGTTCATCAAGAAGTGGAGATGTTATTAATGGGTTAGACTTAGTTGATGGAGTCAGAGTTTACCATGCAGGTACAGAGAAAAACAATGATGGGCAGTATGTGACCAATGGAGGAAGAGTCTTGGCCGTTGTTGGTCACGGAGAAACCAGAGAAACTGCACTTGAGTGTTCGTACACTGAGTCAGAAAAGATCTCATTTGATGGGAATCAGCGCCGATCTGATATCGGTCGCTTACATTTTTAATAATAACCTAACTATAAATATAAAAGATAAATGAAAGTAATTATTATTTACGGAAGTGCTAACGATAAAGAGTTCATGAAGCCTGCGCATACCTATTTTGATGAGCAGGGCGTGAAATATGAAGACCATGTGATTTCAGCGCATAGAAATTTACCAGAGTTGATAAAATTTTTAAGAGATCTTAACGAATCAGGTGAAAAGGCTGTTATCTTAGCAGTTGCAGGACTTGCAGCAGCATTACCAGGTGTGGTTGCCGTTGAAACTGAAATGCCATGCGTTGGGGTTCCAGTGCCTGGTGGTCCTCTTAATGGAGTAGATGCTCTTTTAGCTATGAGTCAAGTTCCTGGGGGTGTTCCTGTAGGCTGCGTAGGATTACATAGTAAAGCGCCCTTGAATGCTGCCATGTATGCGTATAGGATACTCAAATTCGCAGGACTTGAGTAACACTAACGATCTGGCAAAAGAGAGCCCCGGGGGGCAAAGCCTCCTGGGAGAGGATGATATTTCCTTAAAGCTACGTAGACTGGCTACACAGATTGCTGAAATGCATTCGGCGGGACCAGTTTATTTTGTAGGCATTCATACACGCGGCGTCACCGTTGCAGAACGAGTAAGGGACATATTAGATGATATGGGAATGAATGTTCAGATAGGTACTTTGGACATTTCATTCTACAGGGATGACCTTGACCACAAGTCAACGAATCCTGAAGTCCAATCATCTGAGATGCCTTTTGATATAGAGGGAAATAAAATAATAATTTTTGATGATGTCCTCTACACTGGAAGAACAATACGCTCAGCGATTGAGGGTATCTCCAAGTATGGCCGTCCATCAAAAGTTGAGCTTGCAGTTTTAATTGATAGAGGCAACAGGGAGTTGCCGATTCAACCTGACTATGTAGGTCATAAAATTGAAACGAAGCGCCTTGATGATATCAAAGTATGCTTCAAGGAGCATGATGGACATGACTCGATTAGTCTCATTACAGAATCATGATAGAGCCGCACAAAGATCTATTACAAATAGAAGACCTCAGTAAAGAGGAAATCGAAAGTATTCTTGCTGCGGCTCAACCTTTCAAAGAGCTGTTTAAAAGGTCTGTTAAAAAAGTTCCAACACTCCAAGGTAAGACTGTTTTAAGTTTGTTTTATGAGCCCTCAACAAGAACCAGTTCATCTTTTGAAGTAGCGGCTAATAGATTGTCAGCGGACTTTACTAGTCTGCCTGTAGCAAGTTCTTCGGTTGTTAAGGGAGAATCGGTATTGGATACCGTCGATACATTGGGAGCTATGAAGGCTGATTATATAATCATCCGTCACAAAAAAGCAGGCATTCCAAATTTGATCGCCTCACATACTGATGCATCAGTTATAAATGCTGGTGATGGTTTTCATGCTCACCCTACTCAAGCATTGCTCGACGCTTCCACTCTTTATGATGCTTTTGGTACCTTGGAATTTAAAGATAAGAAAATTTTAATAGTAGGGGACATTCTTCACTCAAGAGTGGCAAGGTCGACCAGTCGAATTTTGTCGATGCTTGGCGCGGAAGTCAGAGTTTTAGGTCCCGGAAGTCTAGTTCCTCCAGGAAGGCCCAAGAAGATGAAGAATTTTCAACATTACAACGAGGCCATGGACTGGAGCCCTGATGTCATTTATCTACTCAGGGTACAGTTTGAAAGGCAGGGAGAACAATTTTTTCCGAGTTCTAATGAGTATCATTCAGTCTATGGTCTGACTGAGGATCGGTTAAAAACTGTTAAAGATAAAGGTATCTGGGTGATGCATCCGGGACCTGTTAATCGGGGAGTAGAAATATCTGATTCGGTGATGAAGTATGAGAGGTGTTTAATTAATAATCAGGTAGAGAATGGTATAGCCACTAGAATGGCTGTACTCTATTGGTTGAAACCTAAGACCTTATAATGTGATGAGTAATTCAATTCTTTTTAAACAGGTTTCGATAGCTAATGAAGATAATTCTGAATTATTAGTTTCTGATGTCCTGATTGAAGGTGGCGTCATAAAATCGGTATCCAGTAACTTAACGCCACCTGATAATTCGAGAACTATTGAGGCATCAGGTAAAGTTTTGCTTCCAGGTCTTTTTGATGTGCATGTGCATCTTCGCGAGCCTGGCCAAACATCAAAGGAGACAATTGCGACTGGTACTGAAGCGGCTATCAATGGAGGCGTGACAGGAGTGGTTGCAATGCCTAATACTCTTCCTGCGATTGATAGTGGGGGAATGGTGAAGAGTGTTCTTGAAACAGCTAGAAGCGATTCTAGAATCAACTTTTTGACGACGGGTTGTATAACTAAAGGAAGAGAAGGTAAGGAGATGGCTGCAATATCGGGAATGAAAGAGGCTGGAGTTGCTATGATTACAGATGATGGTTCACCAGTTGAAAATCCTCAGCTCCTTCGGAGAGCAATGGAATATGCTCGTGAATTTGATCTGCCTCTAGCCTCTCATTGTGAAACAATGCAGTTATCAGGACCTGGAGCTATGAATGAGGGAAGGCGGTCTTACAAGCTGGGTATACCAGGGATTCCATCTATAAGTGAAGAAATCTGTATTTCTCGAGACATTCAACTAGCGGCGTATACCGGGGCACATTTGCATATTCAACATGTTACAACGGCTGTAGGGATGGAAATTATAAGAAGAGCAAAAAACGATGGAGTTAAGGTGACCTGTGAAGTTGCCCCACATCATTTGATTTTTAATGAAAATCACATCGTTGATTACGATACATACTACAAGATGAATCCACCTCTAAGGACAGAAGAGGATAATGCTCGATTGCTGGATGGCCTTGTGGAGGGAGTCTTTGATGTAATCGCCACCGACCATGCCCCACACACAGAGTTTGAGAAGAAACAACAAGATTTCGAGGCTGCTCCTTTTGGAATTACTGGTCTTGAGACAGCGCTGCCCTCACTAAACCACTATTTTATTAATGAAGACAAAATGAACTGGGGGCAAATTGTGAAAAGATATGCATCCGAACCTAGAAGACTTCTTGGCTTTAATCCAGTAAGCATAAAAGAAGGAGAAGAAGCGGAAATTATTCTTTTTGATCCTACTGGAGAAACGACGTTCACGAAAGATTTTATGGAATCAAAATCACCCAACACTCCATTCTTAGATAAGACCTTAAAAGGTAGTGTTGAGCTTGTCGTTGTTGGTGAGAAGGTTCTTCTTGATAGAATATAAAAAGTCAATGGAGGTGAAGACTTATTCTCAAAAGCTAACTCAAAGGATAGAGAGTGTTAATTCTAACCTTTGCGTTGGACTAGATCCTAGATTGGATCAGATAGATGGTGATTTTGAGACGTTTGTTCTCAATCTTATCGATGAAACGATTTCGTCTGCTGCTTGTTACAAACCAAACGCGGCTTATTTTGAAGCGCTTGGTTCAAAAGGTTATGCGATAATGGAGAGAATTATTACGCACATACCAGATGATATCCCCGTTATTCTTGACGCAAAGCGTGGGGATATCGGTGCCACTCAATCCTATTATGCCAAGGCGTATTTTGAAATGATGGATGGAGTGGATGCAGTAACGATAAGCCCATACATGGGATTTGATTCCGTGGAACCAATGCTAAAATATCCGGGTAAGGCGGTTTATTTATTAGGGGTAACATCCAACAAGACCGCTCAGGATATTGAAACTCAAATTCTTAGTGATGGGAGATCTGTTTTTGAATTGGTATGTGATATGTCGAATAAGGATGTTACACATGATGGTGAAATAGGGTTTGTTCTTGGTCTTACTAATGCAGAATCAGATATTATTAATAAATTTCCCGATGCACCTTTACTTCTTCCAGGTCTTGGCGCGCAGGGGGGCGATTTGAGTCAACTCAACGGTGCAAATAGGAAAGCCCCATTAGTCATAAACGTATCGAGGGGAGTTATGTTCGGAGAGGGCAGCGTTTCTCAGAGGGCCCTCAAATATAAGGAACAAATTGCCGAAGCGCTTGGTGCTTAGTGTTATTTATTGTTTCAATCTATTGGTGTTGATCCAACCTAAAGCTTCCTCTTTTGTTTTAAGGTGACCTTCAAGTTGCAGATCCTGAATTGATGTTAAAGTTTTGCCAAGGCTAGGTCCGGGATTCCAACCCAACTCTATGAGGTCTTTACCAGTTAAGAGAGGCTCTGGAATAATGGGTTCGTTGGCGAATTCGATAATTTTTTCATTTAGAAAATCATAGTTATCAAGCCCTCCCCAGCTGCCTAAACAATCAACACGGTGAAGCTCTTTTTCATCATTAAAAGTTGACCTAGACATAAATCTTTTGAGTTTGGATTGGCGCATTTTTTGGACGTCCTTAAATGTCATATGGTTAGCAACCATTTGGACAACATCTTCAACGATTGAATTTGAAAACTTTAAGCCTCTAAGTATTTGATCGCTCATTTCTGCGCCTAGTTTGTCGTGGCCATTAAAACGAATTCTATCAGCGACCTCATCGAATGTGTAGGTTGCGGGTTTGCCAATATCATGAAGAAGGACACTGAGAACTAACTCAATCGAAGGGTTTTTCTCAAGGAGGCTTAACATCAGTCGAGTATGAACAAATACATCTCCCTCTGGATGAAATTGTGGAGGCTGTTCACAACCTTTTAGCTTAAGGATTTCAGGGATAATATGCTCCATGAGACCGCTTTCAACCAAGAGGTCAAAACCAAGCACCCGGTTTTCATTAAGTAGAATTTTGGTTAATTCATCTCTAACTCTTTCTTTGCTGATTTTGGAAATTCCTTTCGCATTTATTTTAATGGATTTCCATGTCGCTTTCTCTATCTCGTAATTGAACCTTGCTGCAAATCGGATAGCCCTAAGTAGCCTTAAATGGTCTTCCTGGAATCTTAAATCTGGATCTCCAATGGCGCGAATAACCTTTTTCTCGATGTCAGATCTACCATCCACAAAATCGATATGTTTTTGGGATATGGGATCGTAAAAGATTCCATTTATTGTAAAATCTCTTCTAGCTGTATCCTCTTCAGGTGTTGAGAAAGTTACTTTCTCAGGATGTCGTCCATCTTTGTAAGATCCATCGTTTCTAAATGTTGCAACATCAAATGCAAGATTGTCTTTAATAACAATAACAACTCCAAAGTGTACCCCTACCTCACGGGTTTTATCAAAAATAGACGTTATTTGTTCAGGTAGTGCGCTGGTTGCGATATCATAATCTTTTGGGATTTCACTTCTAAGCATATCCCTTACGCAGCCTCCAGCAAGATAGGCGATATGGCCTTTCTCTTGAAGTTTGCTGATAATTTCGAAGGCGGCTGCTTTATTGCTGTCCATTTAATGATTTAAGGTAGTGAGAATACTCTTCATTTGAGTTTCTTGAAAACAAGATAAATATATGCTAAATAACTAGAAAGAGGGTTACAGTGTTTTGAATTTTGTTTATTACACACCTTTTTAAGTAATGATTGGCAGGATAGCTCAGTGGTAGAGCAAAGGATTCATAAGCCTTGGGTCGAGAGTTCAATTCTCTCTCCTGCTACCATTACGTAACTGAACCATGAGAGAATTTGTTTGGAATATGTTTATCAAAGTGTTCGGCTGTCCTAAAGTATATCGCCGAACCAGTTCGAACTCCAATAATGAATCTCCATTCTCTTAGAGGAAGTTGNTCGCATATTAAATAACNAGGGATACATTTAACAATAGCTACAGAAGTATGTGTAACCTTAAATCATGCCTAGCTTGAATTATTCTATTTATTGATTCTAAAAATCAATATAAAAAAACTAACACTAATATAAAAAATAATAACTAAAGTTTGAGTCGCATCATCTGATATGACTCCATAAATATTATTNAGACTTGTATAATTATGAGAAAGTCTTTTATTATGTTAAGCTTNCCAATTACTTGAAATAATGACCGCTAAGGCAATATTAGGTTTCCCTGCTCTTCTATTTATCTCTCTAATTTTATTTTATAATGGAGTCGCCTTTTCGCTCCCCAGAATAAATGAGATTATGGCCAACAATGAAAAAACTATTGTTGATGTCGATGGTGAGTTCTCTGACTGGATCGAGATTTATAATCCAGATTTGGAGGACATGAATNTAGGAGGTTATTTTTTAACAGATAATTCCGACAATTTAACGAAATGGGAATTTCCTGATTTTACTCTTAAAGCTGGAGAATACATTATCGTTTTTGCATCAGGAAAAGAGAAGAATATATTGGATACAACGGAGGAATTACACACGAATTTTGAGCTATCCAGTAAAGGTGAATATATTGGTTTAATATCCCCAGATGGAANGACCATTGTCTCAGAAGTTGCCCCAAAGTTTGAAAAACANGAAAGCGACGAGTCTTATGGTCTTGGAATATGGGGCGAGGCTGATTCCTCTGTGCTTGTACAAGATAATTCCATCCTAAAATACTTTGTACCAGACAGCGAAGCATTATCTGATTCTTGGCTTTTACCTGGCAATGAATTTGACGATTCGCAATGGAGTAACGCAAAGCAGCCAGTTGGATTTGAATCTATAGCCGGAACTCTTGAGCGATTAGTTGAAACCAATATTTCGGATGCCATGAAGGGGAAAAACTCGAGCGCCTACTTCAGGTTTCCATTCATATTTGATAAATCAAAAAAAAGAGCTGTAGGAGGAGAATTGAGAGTAACNATAGATGATGGGTTTGTTGCTTTTTTGAATGGAGTTGAAATAGGTTCATTTAATTCGCCTGAAAATTTAAATTTTAATTCAAGGGCTACTGGTTCACGNACTGATGCACAAGTTGCATCTACGCCAATAATCATAGATCTTTCTCCAAATATTAGTGCGATAAGGGACGGTGAAAATGTCTTGTCTATTCAGGCGATGAATACCGCTGCCTCTAGTTCAGATTTTTTATTGGGGGTAAGGTTAGTTGCGAGCGTTCAAGATGCTACGTTAGGTGTTAGTTATGGTTTTTTTGATAACCCATCACCAGGNTTTCCAAATCCNGAGCTCGCCTNTCGTGGAAAGGTTTCTGATACGAAATTTACTCCTGATAGAGGCTTTTATGATGAAGCAATTAAGCTTGAAATTTCATCTAAAACAGAAGGAGTTAAAATAAGGTATACGACAGACGGATCAAAACCAACTTCCTCTAAAGGTATTCTGTATAGTTCGCCTATCACAATAAATAGAACTACTATCGTTCGAGCTGCAGCCTTCAAAGCTGGTTATGAANCTACCAATGTGGATACTCACTCTTACTTTTTCGTGGATGATATTATTCGTCAATCATCTTCTGCTCCTCCAGGCTGGCCAAGTGGAAATGTTAATGGACAGCGTTACGAATATGGAATGAGTCAGTCTGTGGTTAATAGTAACAACAATCAAATTGGAGGGGTTGAAAATACAAAAAATTCTTTAAAAGGCCTNCCGGTTTTTTCAATTGCTACAGACCAAGCTAACTTAACAAGCTCCCAGACTGGTATTTATTCAAATCCTCAAAGAGACGGTGTTGCTTGGGAAAGGGAATCATCCATCGAAATGATATTTCCTCCCGATTTTGTTGACCCTTATGGTAATGATGAAGGATTTCAATCCCCATGTGGTTTGAGGATTAGGGGCGGTTATTCAAGGAGAACTCAAAACCCTAAACATTCATTTAGACTGTTTTTTAGAGCAGAATATGGAAATGGTAAACTCAATTANCCTTTGTTTGGTGATGATGGTGGGGATAGTTTCAATAAATTTGATTTTCGAGGACCTCAAAATTATTCCTGGGCTCAGGGAGACAATAACAGAAATAGCTTTATTAGAGATACTTGGTCTAGAGACCTACAAGGTGAAATGGGGCAACCTCGTAAAAGAGGCAGGTGGGGGCATCTTTTTTTGAACGGAATATANTGGGGTATGTTTCAAATTGATGAAAGNGCTGAGGCNAGTTACGGAGAAATGTANTTNGGAGGTGANAGAGANGATTATGANGTNGTNAANTCNTACGGGGGAGTCACAGATGGAAACAGAAATTCTTACCAGCGATTGTGGCAAAAATGGCAACAAGGATTTAGAACTTCTAGTGCCTATTATGATATCCAGGGAATGGATGCAGATGGAACAATTAATCCGGAAAAAGAACGTCTGGTCGATATTGAAAATCTAATAGATTATATGATAATCACTTACTATACGGGTGATAGAGATGGTCCAGGCTCGAGATATACTCAACCCAGGCCGAATAACTATTTTGGAATTTACAACAGAGAGAATCCCCAAGGTTATAAGTTTTTCGAGCATGATAGTGAGCATTCGCTAGGAACAGGAGAGAATAATATGGTGACACCATTTACAAGGAGTAGCTCTCTGAATGACTTCAATCCTCATACTTTACATGAAAAGCTTGCTAACGATAACGAAGAGTACCGTATGTTATTTTCTGATCGTTTAGCCATGTACTGTTANAATGGTGGTCTCTTGACTTCTGAAGTTGGAATACAAAGAGTAAATCGAAGAGCTGAAGAAGTTAACAAAGGGATAATAGCTCACTCAGCAAGATGGGGAGATACATCTAGGTCACGCACATCATGGCTNAATGCAGTNCAAGGAATNCGAAATTTTATTTCAGGNAGNGTTCCAACATTAATTGGCCAGGTTCGNTCGGTTGGATGGTATCCTGATGTAGATCCTCCTAAGTTTAGTAAACATGGTGGTTTCATAGCAAGTACTCAACAGCTTCTTATGACTGGAGGGCCGGGGCTCATATACTATACGGTTAATGGGTCTGATCCACGCCGCGCAGGTGGAGGAACTGATCCAAGTGCTAAAATTTTTGAGGGTAATACTTCAAGTGAAATGCTTTTACCAAGGGGCTCTGTTTGGAAGTACCTTGATAATGGAAGTAACGCGGGCACAAATTGGAGGAGCCAGAATTTCAATGATTCTTCATGGAGATCAGGAGCTGCTGAATTGGGTTATGGAGACGGCGGTGAGAGGACAACGGTTTCTTANGGAGGTAATGCTTTTTCTAAATACGTGACGACTTATTTCAGGANAAAGTTTACTGCAAATGGTGTTAATAATTTTTCAGAAGTAGAATTAAAATTGCGTAGAGATGATGGTGCTATTGTTTATATAAATGGTANTGAAGTCGCAAGATCAGGGATGCCTGGAGGAACTGTTGGTTATCAGACCTTAGCTTCAAACATTTCTGGAGGTACGGATGAAACGACTTACTATTCATTTTCCATTGATCCATCCGTGCTTACTAATGGTGAAAATTTAATCGCAGTAGAAGTTCATCAGTCTTCAAGAACAAGTTCAGATATAAGTTTTGATTTGGAATTATCAGGAGTGGTGTTTACAACACCTAACCCTCTCTATTTAAAAACAGTTGGGAGTAACTTGCTCAGAGCAAGNGTGAAAAATAATAATGAGTGGAGTGCCCTTACCGAAGCTGACTTCGTTGTTGATGCAGAACCTGTATCTGCCGATAATATTTCTATCAGTGAAATACATTATAGACCATCTGCACCAAGCGATGAGGAAATTGATGCGGGATACAATGAGCGTTCAGACTTTGAATTTATTGAATTACTAAATATTTCATCTAGGGCTGTAGACTTTGGATCTGTTCAGTTTACAAAAGGGGTTCAATTTGATTTTTCTTTGCACGATTCTGCACGAACCTTGCTGCCTGGAGAGAGGGGTATTATTGTGAATAATTATTCAGCATTTAACATGAGGTACGGAATGCAAATTGATCCAGGGCTAAAAATTNTTGGGGAGTTTTTAGGAAATCTCAATAATGATGGGGAACAATTAGTTGTTTCTGATCAAGAAGGAAATAGTATAATTGATATAACTTTTAATGATGGTAAGGAATGGCCTGAAGGTGCAGATGGATTGGGGTATTCCTTAATTAAAATTAATCCAGTCCAAAATGTGTCTGATAACACTCCTGCTACCTGGCGTTCTAGTTCCGATATAGGAGGTAACCCAGGTTCTACAGATGAAACTAACTTTCAGCGTTGGAGTATTGAAAATCTTGTAAGTGATCCTTTTTCTGATTCTGATCATGATGGAATGTCAACATTGACGGAATATGCAATAGGTGGCGATCCCAACATGGTGAGTTCAAATACTGGGATTACCATTAGGCTTGAAATCTTAGACAGGGATGATGCTATTGACGAGTATTTGATAATTGATATGACTAGGAGGATTGGTGCAGATGATGTAGTTTTTAAGATTCAAATGGCACAAAGTCTTAATCAATGGTCGGATTTGATATTTCCTAAAAGTGTTATTAAATCTATAAATAATGGGAATGGAACAGAGACTGTTAGTTATATTGTAGGTAAAGTTAATGAGATTGGNGATGGTATGTACTTTAGGAAAGTGGTTTCACTTAAATAATAAACCCNCATATTGCTTTTCCTTTCTTGTTTGAGGTCAAATATCGGGTTAATCATAATTGATATGAAATCTCGTATTTTTTTGTTACTCGGAGGAATCTTTATTGTTGTGCCNGCAATTCTAAAAGGGGCAGATTTAGCTGATCTAACGTATGCAATAAATTATGAAGAGGTAAGTATTACTGACTGTAAAACCACAGCGGTAGGAAATTTGGAAATTCCTTCCGAAATCGAAGGGTTGCCAGTTACTAGTATAGGTAATGCTGCTTTTCGGTCCTGCGCAAAATTGACCGCCATATCAATTCCAGAAGGCGTTAAAACAATAGGGGATGAGTCTTTTTACTCGTGTTCACAACTTGTGGAAGTTTCCATGCCAAATACCGTAGAGTTTATAGGTAGTTCTGCTTTTCGTTATTGTGGGGCTCTTGCAAGTGTTCAGTTACCTCAATCAATCACATCCATTGGCGAATCGGTTTTTCATAATTGTATAAGTTTAAATCAAATTCTAATACCAGACACGGTCACAAATATAGGAGAAAGAGCATTCAGAGATTGCAAGAATCTTTCAACTATTGTTATTCCGGAGTCAGTTACTAACGTTGAAAGATTAGCGTTTTATGGGTGTACTAACTTAAGGCAGATTCATATTGATGGTCAGTTGCCCTCTTTCGGTAGTAACGTTTTTGGAGGTTCAGCCAATTCATATATTACNCATTCAGGTGATCTCTCCAGAGTGGCAGGCAGGCCGAGTTTTAATCCAGTTCAACTTTTCGAAGTTCAAGATTTAAAACAAACGATTCAAAGTAAAGATTCTCAAATTGCTCAATTATCTTTAAGGCCATCCGTTCAAGAGATTCAAGATGCTCGAGCTGGTTCAATAATGATGGCAAGAGATCCGTTAACCGGAAAAGCGACGCTTAAATTTGAAATTGAACAAACTCAAGACTTTCAGTCTTGGAGATCTTATGAAGGGGGAGAGTTGTCAGTTGCCGATGAAGGGGGCTTTGAGTTATTGCTACCACTTGATGCTGATAAAAAATGGTTGAGAGTTGCAATGAATGGAGACTCGCCTGATACCTTTCCATCTTTGGGTGANGGAGGTGTGAATATTGGTGATTTTCTGGGAGGGAATGGTGGTGGTATTCCAGGTGGAGGTGGCTTCCCTGGAATAGATTTAAATAATTCAGATAAAGATGATAAAGAGACCGAAGGGGAGAATGAAGGGGAGAATGAAGGGGAGAATGAAGGGGAGAATGAAGGGGAGAATGAAGGGGAGAATGAAGGGGAGAATG
>PAHQ01000082.1 GCA_002705125.1 Verrucomicrobiales bacterium
TCAGAGTCAGAGCCAGAGTCAGAGCCAGAGCCAGAGCCAGAGCCAGAGCCAGAGCCAGAGCCAGAGCCAGAGCCAGAGCCTGCATTGTTAAATGATAGCGAAAAACCAGAGGCGGATAATTACATTGAAAGGCATGGTGACGCTAGAGTAATCCCAATAGCTTTCAAAGAATATCAGGAGTGGGGGGAATTTGTTTACAATGATCAATTGCTGGAAATATACCAAAATCAAATAAGTGAAGCTGAAGGTAATGATGACAAAATACAAAAGCTTCAAGAGCAAATGAAGAAGTCTTCTGAAATCAAAGAATCGGCATTTAAGAGAATGTCAACAAGGCTAAGCGGAAATTAATAATCTAAATAGATAATATTATGAATTCAATTAATCGTAGAAAATTTCTAACTCAAGGAACAATAGGAGCAAGCTTGGGGCCATCCATAATACCTTCCTCAGTTCTGGGAAAGAATGCTCCAAGCAATAAAATTACAGTCGGCTTTATTGGGACTGGTGGGCATGGAACAGGTTGGAATTTGCCATCATATCTGAATAATGATGACGCTAAGGTGCTCATGACCTGCGATGTTGACACTAATAGGATGAACCATGCAAAAAATATTGTAGATCAAAACTATGGTAATAAAGATTGCTCAACATCCAAGGATTTTAGAGATGTGTTAGCAAGAGACGACATTGATGCTGTCATGATTTCTACACCAGATCATTGGCATACACTTATGAGCCTGATGGCAATAAGAGCAGGGAAAGACGTTCAATGTGAAAAACCAACTCTAACTATTGATGAAGGTAAATTACTCATCAAGGAAGTTAGAAAACACAAAAAAGTTTTTCAGACTAGCACTGAAGACCGCGCTGTACCTGTCTATCATCGCATGGCTGAACTCGTAAGAAATGGTAGAATTGGGAAACTTAAAAAAATTGAGGTCATCTTACCTAAACAACCCAATGGCCCAGGAGACCCGACGCCACAACCAATTCCAAACAGCTTGGATTATGACATGTGGTTAGGACCCGCTCCAGAAGCGCCATATACTAAGGACCGTATTTTATTTCACTTCCGTTGGGTATCTGATTATTCTGGAGGAATTATTTGTGACTGGGGAACTCATTTATTTGACACTGCTCAGTGGGGAAACGATACCGAAAGAAGTGGACCCATCGAAATCGAGGGATCAGGCAACCGCTGGGAGGGTGGACTTTATGACACTGTAAAAGATTATGATGTAACCTATAAGTATGCCAACGGTGTGGAAATGACATGTAAACCAGGAAACCCAAGTATTAAATTTATTGGAACCGATGGATGGGTTGGTAATACTGGTTGGAGAGCACCGCTTGAGGCTAGCTCCAAAGAAATATTAAATTCAAAAATTGAAGATAATGAGATTAAGCTCTTCACAGAAACTAAAGGCGAGCACCGTAACTTCCTAGACTGCGTAAAGTCCAGAAAGGATCCTTACTTCCCAGTAGATATTGGGCACCGCGTTTCAACAGTTTGTCATCTAGCAAATATTGCGATTGACCGAAAAACTAAGTTAAAATGGGATCCTGTTAAAGAGGTTTTCATCGATGACAAAGAGGCCAATAAGATGAAAGAGATCCGACCTGGACGTGGAGAGTGGAAAATCTCATAGTCACGTCTAATAGTTCATAAATCTTTTAATGGAGAAGATCTATAAAGCGTTGGAGCTCTCAATCGAGGATTCCAATATGGCTAGGTCTGAAAGACGGGATTTAAAAGTCCTATTAGCTAGTATCAATGGCAACAGAACGAAACAAGCACTAGCAAGAGTAAAAGCTTTTCAATTAGCTACAGAAAAAGTTAATAACTCCAAAGGTTGTGAAGCTTTTGAATGGTTGGAAGATGTTGTTAAATTAATTTATTCAAAGGAGTTTGAAATAAAGTCTGGCGCTTACTTCAGTCCGGGCAAGGATTGCCTAAATGAAATATGTAGGTTTATAGATGAATCACTGAAAAGTATTGAAATCTGCGTTTTCACAATAACTGACAATAGGATAACCTCAAAAATTATAGATGCATTTTCACGCGGGGTTAAGATAAGAATTATTTCAGATGATACGAAATCAGAAGACCGAGGATCTGACCTTGATCTATTAAAATCAAAAGGTATTTCTTGTAAGTTCGACTCAACTTCCGCTCACATGCATCATAAATTTGCATTATCTGATAACGAAAGACTACTAACTGGAAGCTATAATTGGACAAGATCCGCAAGCTCAGAAAATAATGAAAACATTCTTATTACAAATGATTCAACCTTAGTTCAGTCATTTATAAAAGAATTTGATAACTTGTGGAAGCGCCTCTGATCTCATTGAAAGGCATGGCGCGAATCAAACCAATTATTGTATCATCCTCTATAGGATTGATTGTTTTAGCTATCGTCATCTCATCCCTTAAAGAGAATAGCAGTCGTGCTACTTCTTCACCTGAAATTAATGATGTTAGAGAAATTGCATCATCCGAATCATCAAAAATAGGCACACTAATAAAATCGAAAAAGAATAATCTAAAATCACCCACAGGAGATCAACTTTTAGAAGATTTTGGATTTGTTAAGCCTAGTCGCGATAAACTCGAAAATCATATAATTAAAGAAGGATCAATTAATTCGTTAATTGCTACCGGCATTATCTTACAAGACCCGTCTTATTACTATCGTGCATTGAATATTGAACCTAATAACCCCCATTTGCTTCTACTTCTTGGGTCACACGAAAATATACCGCCTCTACAGAAATTAGAATTTGCTGAAAAGTTAATTCAAGAGCAACCAGAAAACCTAGTTGGCTCATATCTCCTAGCTTCTATTAAAATTAATCTAGATCAAACCAATGAGGCTATAGCAACACTACTGAACACTCATAATCAAAATGATTTTAATGATTTCTTAATGGATAGCTCTTTAGCTATTAATGAAACTCTACTCCTATTGGGAAATTCAGAAATTGGATCAGCCCTTTATAGTATCTTTTTCATACAAAGCCCCATGACATACAGATATAATGAGATTTCAAATTTCTTAGTTAATGAATTTAATGAAACCCAACCTATCGAAACTTCAGAACTAAGAAAAATTACTGCGGAATTAGGAACCAATATGGTTTCCCAAAAGAACTTTTTAATAAATGATCTTGTTGGTTTGGCGATTCAAAAAAAATCAATGGCTGGAATGGAACAAAACTCCCCCTCCCCATTCATTGGACTAAGTGTGGATGAGGCTCATGGAAATTTAATTAAACAAAAAAACCAAATTAAAAATCTTGTAGTTCCAGATTTAAAACAAATGAACGAAATTGATCATGACACCCTTGTTGAGTGGTTCAGAAAGATAAGAGAGGTTGGAGAGTATCAAGCTACCGTCTGGCTAAACAACGAAAGTTAATATTGTCTGATGCGAAACTTTAAACTATGACAGATCAAAATTCTCTACATCTGCAAGTACAGTCATTGCATTTTCCATTATTGATCTNGCCTGTGCAGTTTTTCTATGGAGAAGGGAGTGAAGAATTACATCCTCTTCGTTTCTACTCTCACACATTTTACAGTATTCTTCAAACGCATTAAGGGTCTTAAGAAGAGACGCCATGTGGTGTGGGCACTCACAATCGACACTCGTTGAAATCTTCGCTACTCTAGTGAGAACTTCGTCAGAGTATTTCCTTTCAGGAACCATTGATTTGTCCTCCGAAACAGAAACATCATCTTCATCATCGTCATATTCGATAACATCAATTGGAGAATTCCGAATAGATGCCATTGCCAAATCTGCTTCACAAACATATTTCAAATCATTTGATTCAATAGGGGCTCTGAGAGGTGTTATTAGGCTAGCNCTAGCCATCATTCCACGGGCTGATTCCTGAGTATAGTGATAAATGACAATTGCCATGGAAGCTCCGACCGATCTTGTTTTCTCCTTGATCAATTGAACAGTTTCAGGAAAAACAGTCTTGCATTCGATAACAACTAGATCGCACTTGTGGTTGTCATCATCAACATCCCAATCATTAATGTTGTTAGCAGAATAAACTACTTCAGCTTCATTTCCTAAAAGTTGAGCATCTTTTAATAACTCTTTGGTTTGAGTTCCAATAGCAACAAATTTATGTAGTGCTCCTGGTGAATCTTCGCTTTGGTTTAATTCTCTATTCTCCATTGATTTTTTTGGTTTTAAATAAAACGTATATTTTACTAATATGGATTCTAAAATTAGTGCTTTAATCGCGCTCTATATTNGAATTTCCAGATAATGCATCTCTGAGTCTTTGATAAGCATACCTGATTCTTGATTTTGCAGTTCCAATAGAAATATCGAGGTGCTCTGCAACTTGGACATGAGTCATCTCCTTATAAAACACTAATTCTATGACTTCTCTTTGTGGGTCTGGAAGCTGTTTTACNGCCTCAAGAACAATACCTGCTTTTTCTTTTTGTTTTAACAGGTCTACGGCGTTCTTTGAATCAGGTTCTGTTATTGAAGCTTCAGTGTAATCATCCACCTCGTATAGCGGAATTCTCCTCTTCTTGGCGCGAATTCTATCGATACAGCGATTTTTCATCATCACCGCCATCCATGTAAAAACCTTAGCCTTCTCAAAGTTAAATTTATGAGCGTTTTTCCACACCAAAACAAAAATATCTTGTATAACCTCTTCAGCTTCAGAGGAGTTCGATAATATTTTCATCGCCATCGAATGCAGCGGACGGGCTGTTTTTATATGTAACTCGCGCAAAGCCTTGGAATCCCCTTCAGCTATTCGCTGAAGAAGCGCCTGATCTTCGAGGTCATTGGGGCGAGGCATTAAATGGGAAAAAGTATTAGCAAGTAGGTTTTGCCTAATTTAGGCATTATGATAGCATTTAGNAGTATCAACGGTTATCTTATTAAATCGACAAAAAACTTCGCATATGAAATTTCTATTATATAACGTCTCAATTCTGACTTGTTGCCTATTTATTTTTAGTTCTTGCAGNAAATCACCAACCGAACCATCAGCGGAAGCGCAAAACCAGGAAGAAACTCAATCTCCCTCGAATAATGATGAAGTAAAAGTAGCCGAAAACAAGGAGACTGAAGAATCTCAATCTACGGCGAAACTTCCTACAGAAAAAAAAGATAGCTCTACCACAACAGAAATTAAACAACCAGAAATTTCAATACCTGATGAGCCAGAAGAAACCGAAGAGGAAAAATCTGTAGCAACACCTGCGGAAGTTTTAGCCTTCGTTGGTAAAATGAAAGAAAGTGGCATCCCAAAACTAGTGGCTGAACTTGAAGAATTGGAGGAATTAGGCCGCGAATCACCAGGACTTGCTTTCGATGCGCTGAGGGAACTCGCTGCCAAAACTTCAGTTCTTGATTCTGGAGATCTACCAGAGGATTTAAGGACTGAATTTGACGCTTTGAATACTGGATTAAATCAAATGGTTAGCCACATTGAAGCTAGCCCTATTCCTGCGGACATCATGGCTGATGGAGAACAAGCCATCGGAGCATGGTTTTTAGAACAATCACAGGCAGATCCTGACTTCGGACAAGATTTCGGTGAAAAAATGCGCTCATGGGGAGGAGAAATGGAGGAGCTTGGTAGAAATTTAGAAAGTGCCGGAGAAGGTATGGGTGAAATTTTTGAAAAATACGGAATTGAAGAATCTGATCTTCTTAACTGATAAAGAACTGTACATAGCTGATGTCAGTCGTTGTTATCGGTTCTTTAATCATTGATAACACCATTTACGTTCAGAGGATACCGAATCACGGAGAAACTGTATTCGCAAAATCCTCATTAGTTAGTTTTGGAGGCAAGGGAGCTAACCAAGCTTTGGCCGCACACCTCAGCGGTACAGATGTTCAACTCATAGGATGCATAGGCCAAGACTCTGAAGGTGATCAATACAAAAAGCATTTAAAAGGTAACGGGGTCTCTACAAAGTTTTTACTCCATAGTAAAAAGTACAAAACAGGATCAGCCTTCATAACAGTTGAAGAATCAGGTGAGAATTCGATCATCGTCAATCCCGGTGCAAACCAAGAGATCGCACCCCATCATATTGANAACTATTCAAAATTAATTGCGAAAACTGATATACTTTTATTACAGCAGGAAATTCCAGAAGAGTCCGTCAAATATGCCTGTAGCCTAGCAAAAAACTNTAACACTAAGGTGGTAATGAATCCATCACCAATNAAACCAACCTTCAATATCAATGATTTTCCTTGTGATGTACTGATACTTAATGAAATAGAGTCAGAGCAGCTAAGTGGCCATAAGTGCCCTCTTAAAAGTATTGAGGTTTTAGGTAGGCTTGGAGTTAACTCAATAATTATAACACAGGGGCCTGGGCNTATATTACTAAAACATGAGTCCAATAAAACATTAGAATACTCACCACCAAAAGTGAATGCGGTAGACACAGTTGGTGCGGGAGATACATTTGCGGGGGCTTTTGCTTCTGCCCTTTCAGAAGGAATACAAATAAAAGAGGCCATTCAATTTGCTGGTACAGCCGCATCAATTTCTGTGACTAAGCCTGGCGCTCAAGGAGCCATCCCATCAAAAAAAGAAATTGAATCTTTCCCCCTATAATTAAATCCATGCACTGGCACTTCAAACTCAACTTAACTATTACATTCTTTTTATTTATAGGGACTGACTTATGGTCTAAACCTTTGGTAGACATTCAGCTCTCAAAGAAAAGAATCACCTCAGGTCCAATGAATCATTTCTTTGGATACATCGGACACGTTCAAAACATTCCATGGAACGGTAACGGACGATATATTCTAGCTTTGAGAACAGCATTCCAAGACAAAATGCCAGGCCCTAATGATCCTGCTGACATAGTATTAATTGATGCTAAAAATAATTACTCAGTGAAAAAGATTGATGAAACTACTGCATGGAATCCCCAGCAAGGAACAATGTTTTATTGGAACCCTGATTCACCTAATTCACAATTTTTCTTCAATGACAGAGATGAAAATACTGGCAAAGTTTTCTGTGTTCTTTTCGATATATCTCAAGGAACTAAAGGAGAAAGGGTAAAAGAATTTCGATACCACGATACTCCCATTGGGAACAGTGGTGTGGCGCAAAATGGTGGNCACTTTNTAGCTATTAATTATGCACGCATGTCTAGACTAAGACCGGTAACTGGTTACAAAGGGGCTAATGATTGGACGNTTGGCATTAGTTATCCAGATGATGATGGAATTTTCAAAGTAGACATCTCTAGTGGAAATAAAAAATTACTAGTNTCTTTTAAAAAGATTGCTCAATTTTTTGATAAGAAATATAATTCTAAAGAGTTACCATCCCTCTTTATTAATCACACTCTGTGGAACCGAGAAGATAATAAAATATTTTTTTTCGCCAGAGCTGGATGGAGCGGAAGTAAAAGAGTTAAGATAAACCAACCTTTCATAATGAATTCAGACGGCTCTGAATTGACACCATTATCAAGACATATTGGAGGGCATCCAGAATGGAGTTATGAAAATAAAATGATCGGGAGAATTAATAAGGATCAAGTTATTTATGATACCAACTCACAACAGGTAATAGGTAAAATCGGAACACCAAAAATTTTTCCCGACCCCGAAGGAGACATAGCCTTATCACCAAACGGGCAATGGTTTGTAAATGGTTTTAAAGATAAGAATAAAAAGAAAAATTATTATACGATCTACAATTTAAAAGATGGATCCCATGTTAGAAGTGAGGGTTTTAATATTGGCAAATGGACTTCTGGAGATCTTAGACAAGATCCTTCNCCATGTTGGAACAGGGAAAGCAATCAATTATTGATTCCTAGCCTTTCAGAAGACGGCAAATCAAGGCAGCTCTACATATTGTCAATTAGTAAGAAATAAAATCTCCACCCAGATATGAAGGTACTTTTTATCTTTATTATATTTATATTATCTTCAAAAAATTTAACGGCAAAAGACCTAACGAACCAATTGGGAAGGCCTGATAAATGGTTCAATTCTTTAGAAGGTATGGAGGCGATTAAAAATATACTATCGCATCAAAGTACTATCGGGATATGGCCTAAGAATATNAACACCGCGGTAAAAAAACATTCTGGCAAGAAAGACTCAATCGAGGGGACATTCGATAACTCCGCCACATTAAATGAACTACGTATTTTGGCAAAAGCTTTTAATGCAACCCAAAAAAAAATTTACAAAAAATCATTTTTAAAGGGTTTGGAATGCATTCTTGAAAGCCAATATGAAAATGGAGGTTGGCCGCAAAGACCCCACTCATCCGGCTATGAACAGCACATCACTTTTAATGATGGAACGATGGTTGGAATAATGCAATTCATGCAGGAAGTCGCAGACAGCCCAATTTATTCATTTGTTAATAAAAAAACTCGGAGAGAGTGCANCGAGAGGTTTGACCTTGGAGTAAANTGTATTCTAGCATGCCAGATTANAGTGAACAATAAACTCACAGCTTGGTGTGCTCAACATGATAAAAATAATTTTAACCCAGTAGGTGCCCGATCCTACGAACACCCATCAATAAGCGGAGGGGAAAGCGCTGGTATTATTTTCCTCCTAATGAGTTTAGACATGCCAAGTAATGAAGTTATCAAATCAATAATTGCAGCGGTANAATGGTATAAGAAATCAAAAATTGATGGGTTCAGTTTTCAAAAAGTAAATGGTGATCGATTATTAATTGAGTCGGATTCTGCTGAAACGATGTGGGCTCGATTTTATGAAATAGGCTCCAATAGACCCATCTTTAGCGGAAGGGATGGAAAAATAAAATATGATGTTTCTGAAATAGAATTCGAACGAAGAAATGGATATGCCTGGTATGTTAAAACAGGTGAAAAAGTATTAAGTTTATGGGATAAGTGGAAACTCAAACATGAAGCAAAAATCAAAAACTGAGCATTTGCTTACTAAAAGTGAATCCAATTTTAAATTAGTAACGTTTTAATATCGAAATACTGTAATTCACAGTTTTAACCATACGAATTCAAATGACTAATCTATACAAAACTTTTTTGGCTACAACGCTCATTGGCATNTCAACTTCATTTTCTTCAGNAGAAGAGGTGTTAACAAAATTTGATTCATCAAATGANAAAATTTCTAATTGGCAAATAGTTGATGATGGTGTGATGGGGGGATTATCGAAAGGAAAATTTAAAATCTCTGACAAGAATTATTTAATATTCAACGGAAACCTTTCTCTTAAAAACAATGGTGGTTTTTCCTCGATACGTTCTCAGAGAACTCAGATGGATTTAAGTAATCATAAGGGTATAAAAATCAGGGTTAAAGGCGACGGAAGAAGTTATAAAATGCGTTTTGAGAGCGATTCTAAGTACCGNAGCCGTTCAGTATCTTTCCANCATGAGTTTGAAACAACTTCTGGAGAATGGTCTGAAATTTTCATTCCTTTTGAAAATTTGAAAGCTAGTTTTAGAGGTTGGAATTTACCTAAAATGAAATTTAATCCAAAATCAATTCAGAGATTTGGTTTAATCATTGCTGATAAGAAAGAAGGTCCTTTTAAAATCACTGTCGATTGGATTAAAGCGGTATAAATTATTTCTAACATATAGTATCATCTATTATCTTAAAGGTCCTGCCATCGGAGGTTTCTCAAAAAAAGCGCCATCCTCTATTAATCTTGGATCTTTAGTTTTTTCTAAAAGTCCCGTTAGCTTGTTACGAAGTTCAATTACCGTTTCTTTATATTCTTCTTTATTTGAAACATTATTCATTTGGTGTGGGTCCTTTGATAGATCGTACAACTCTTCTTTTGGTCTCTTACCATATGCATGATCAAAGAAAAATTTGACCTTAGGATTTTTTCTATTGGTCACAATCCAAGCCTTAGTTGGTCCAGCATCTTCGTCTGGTATGGTTATAAAAGTGTTATTTGTAAGTTTATTTAAGTCGGGTTCGTTTTTTCCNTCTAACCCATAATGGTCACCCAATGGATACCTATCAGGTTTATAATTAATTATATAAAGAAACTCTTTACTTCTAATCGCCCTTTGCGGGTATGGAAGCTGACCTGCACGAGCTCTAGCAACATGCCTTTCACGACCTGTAAGCACATAATTTCTTGATACATCGACTAACTTCTCATTATCAGACTTTAGAGTTGGCCAGATTGATTTACTTGTCATTACTCCAGGTTTCTTTACTTTTCCTGCCTCAAGAAACGTCGCAGCCAAATCAGGTAGGCTTACAAAATCATCCACTACTCGACCTCCTTTAACACCTGGCCCACTAACTGAAAGTGCCACCCTTGTTCCAAAATCATATAAATTACATTTTCCATGAGGAAAACCTGCAGGACCGTGATCTCCAGAGATAACGATCAATGTATTCTCGAATTCCCCTATTCTTTTAAGTTCTGAAATAAGTACTCCTAAGGCCATATCAAAAGCACAAGCCTCACCCAAATAATCTGAAAAGTCTTGGCGGACCTCATGCACATCAGGTAGAAAAGGTGGAAGCTTTCCTTTCAATAAATCAGGGTCAATATTCCAGAGCTTTTTTCCTGAGCCTTTTATCCACTTCCTATGAACATTTGTAGGGCCAAACCAATAAGNAAACGGCTTTCCTTTTGAATTATTCTTCAACATATCCCGAAAGTTAGAAAGTACTTGCTCCTTCATCACTGACTTGGACTCGAGCAAACTTTTNCCATTGGCCATTAATTTGGTAACAGTTTGGGAAAANCCATTGAAACTAGATCCGTTCTTTTGATAGGAATTTTTTCTCCCTCCATATGGCGCATCCGCAGGAGTTCCTGGCGACCATACCTTCCAGGTAAAACCTATATGGTACCCGTTCTCTTCCAAAAGAAGAGGCCATGTAGGAATTTTAGAGTCCCAGACTGCACCTTGCAAAATGGCCCCTCTTTTTGTTCTCCAAAAATGTTGCCCAGATAGAATAGAGCTTCTGCATGGCGTACAAGATGGAGCATTAACAAAAGCGTTATTAAACAATACCCCAGTTTTTGATATGGCATCAAAGTTCGGTGTATTAACAGCATCATTAACAGTACCCTCACCATCTACTTCTGCATAAACAGATGCATGTCTGCCCCAATCATCAGCAAAAGCGAACAAAATATTAGGCCGCTCAGCAGAATGTAATAATGTTACTACGGCAAATGATGCCGTTATGTAGTAAATATATATTTTAAGATTTTTTAGAGGTTTTATTTTCATTCTTTCTTAAGGTTTCTTTTAGCATATTCGCATGCTTCTTTATCAATGATTCATAACGATCATCAGAAGATAAATTCACCCATTCTTCAGGATCATTCATATGATCATAAAATTCCTCGGACCCATCAAAATATTGAATATAGCGATATCTCTCACTACGCACAGAATGATTTCCCTTTTTNAATGTTGTCAAAGCNGGGAACCTCCACTCTCGAGAAGGGTCATCAAGAAGAGGCTTAATGCTCACACCGTCTAGATCATCGATAGCCGGTAACCCGCANGCTTCTACAAGTGTTGGGTAAATACTGAGCAACTCTACGGGTTTTGAACATCGCTTACCCTGGAGCCCATCCGGAAGTGAAACTATCAAAGGAACTCTTGTCGACCTCTCCCATAAAGAGCGCTTTGCCCACATCTGCTTTTCACCAAGATGAAAACCATGATCCGAGAAAAGGATAACAATAGTATTTTTACTGTAAATACTACTATCCAGTGCATCCAGAATCCTACCAACCTGGCGATCAGTGTAAGTTACACAAGCGTGGTAAGCCTGAACTGCCTCTTTCCATTTTCCGGATTTAACAAACCAATCATGACTCGGCGGCAAAGTATTATGAATGAGATCAAGAGCAGCTAAAGGTAAGTCTTTTCTATCATCTGCTTTTACAGATGGAAGAACAACTTTATCCAATGGCCTTGATTTGAAGTACGCTTCCGGAGCAAACATTGGTACATGCGGCCGATAAAACCCCACAGCCATAAAAAAAGGCTTTTCATCNTCATCTTTCAATTGTTCCAAACACCATGAAGAAACCTGATAATCAGTATGATCTTTCTCATCATAATTTTGAGGTCCGAAATCCCATAACCTAGTTTTACTCGGCGAATCCTTTTGTATTCTTTTGTCCTTCTCTGAAATCTGGCCAGGACGGGGCCCATAATTTTCAAATGATAGCTTATCAACCTTGGATCCATGAAAAATCTTTCCAGCCGACATAGTCCTATAACCAAATTTCCTAAAATATTGAGTCATCGTCATTCGGGAC
Organism: Verrucomicrobiales bacterium; assembly: GCA_002705125.1. Lineage (GTDB taxonomy): Bacteria > Verrucomicrobiota > Verrucomicrobiia > Verrucomicrobiales > DEV007 > EC70. The sequence continues at coordinate 12,307 of PAHQ01000082.1, forward strand.
CTCGTCGTTTCCAGGGACCTNAACCATGGATTATTAACATAAATCCCAGTAGATGATGGGCGAAGACCGAGCATTAAACTAGTTCTAGAAGGATTACATATTGGAGCCTGACAATGAGCATTTGTAAAAAGAACACCTCTTTTGGATAGCCTATCTATATTAGGTGTACGGGCTGCAGTATTTGTATTCATACACCCTACCCAATCATTCAAATCGTCGATAGCTATCAATAGAACATTATGGTCTTTTGCCTTAACCTCAGTGAGCCCTGAATGTAAATTTAAAAAAATAAGAACACCTAAAATTTTTACAGATAAAGTATATTTAAAAAAAATTATCATACTCTAAAGATTTCGAATTTATTACTCTCCATAAATTAATAAGCAACCAAAGGCTNTATTTTAATAATAAGTATTTTCTTAAATGAGGACACAAAAAAATTGCCGCACTTTATTAAAGTACGGCAATTTGCAAAGATTTAAGAGATTTGTATTACTTAGTTTTTCTTCATCTCAAACGTATAATCAGAGGACGATGCCACGTTACCAGAGTCATCAACAGAGTAGATCTGCAACTCTATTGTTTCATCATCAACTTTCTTAAAGGCAACCGCCATGCTTCTCTCTTCTGCTGATTCATTAATGGATTTAACTTTCAGCATTGGTAAGTCGCCAAAAGGCATCCACTCTCCAGTAGTTTTGTCGCCTTTATTATTGAAACCTAGATGTTCAACCTTACCACTCTTTGGGTTAATACCTATTAAAGCGTATGTTTCATTGCTTCCCATTTTAAGATGACTTGAAATAACGTGTCCTTCGACTGACCATTTATAGGACAAAGTCACCGCATTCCCATCCTGCTCAGCTTTCCATGATCCTAAAATCCAGTCGATTCCATTTTCTTTCATCATCTCTCCAAGAGATGCCTGAGCATTTACAACGAAGGCACAACAAGTAATTAAAGTAAGTAATAATTTTTTCATGATTTTAATGGTNTAGAATATACAGGATACTCGATTTTTAAAGCTAATAGAGATTAATTTTTATTGAGAAAGCTTTTCCATCAAAAGTTGGGCACATTTTTCAAGTGAAACTATTTCGTCATCAGAATAATCATATTCTCCACTTTTCCCAATCCCAAGAGTAGCAATGACTTTCCCCTCTTTATTTATAAGCGGAACGACAACAGCACCCTCAACTTTTGTGTCTTTAGCTGCGGGACGAGCAACTCCACTTTCGTCTTTTTGTAAATTACACATTGTTACAGCTTCTTTTCTCTCAGCGCATATTCCAGCCATGCCTTTTCCGATAGGAATTTTAGAGGCTATTTGAGCAATCTTTTCTGGAAGGCCAATCTGATCTACGAGATGGAGAAAAGAATCACCTGAATCAGCTCTATGAAAAGTACAATTTTTGGCTTCAAAAGCCTCAAAGATTAATTTAAGCGCTTNTTTTATTTTTTCATCTAATGAAAAATCTTTCTTAAGTAATTCTTCAAGAGTGATCAGTAATTTGGTTTTATCTTTCATATATAGAATATTATTTAGGATGANAAGAAACCCTTAATTTCTTTATTAGCCCGATCAAGCTTTGGCTTGCCATCTATTATTGAATAGTGAATACGATGGGTAGTGGTTGCTCCATTAGCATGCACACTCACTAAACGAATCTGATGTTTGCCCTCTTTAAGGTCACCTATCTTAATCCAAAATTCATTGTCAGGACTAAGGACAGAAGTCCATGTGGTGGCGTCATAATCGTTATTTACCTGATATTTTTTTTGCCCCTTATTTTCTCCATCATTGTAAGCGATCATTGCAACAGCTGGAATACTGGAACTTATTTGACCTCTCAAATGAAGANTATCATCAAAATACTTAATGTTCATATCCCCAATTGAAAGTTTCGGATTTAAAGTTGCTGCTTTTGATGTTCCGCTAAAAACAGGATGTGTCAGCAACCGAATAGCATGAGCATTAGTAAGAAAAGATCCCTTTCCCTCTTCTCTCCACTCCTGTCGATAGGTATAATTTCCTGCACCCATCAAAGCTGTTCCGTTACTGGATTCCAATTTAGTTGCTAAATTATGAGGCAGTGAAAGACCATGCCCAAGCTCATGTATTGTCCCACCAATATAAGTTGTATTGAACCTAGCCAAAGTAAATGGCTCGTACCCTCTATGCTCTTTTACCTGAATTTTAGTGTTCGTTTTATCCACTTTCAATCCATCTATATTTAACCAATCTGAATCCGCAACAAAGCATATACCCTTATTTTGATTGGCTCCCATTCCATAATAAGGAGAATATATTTGTACTTTTTTGCCATCTGTTTTTGATAGACCGCAGACTATTAGAAGCGTTTCATCTTTAGCAATGATTCCTTTCTTGGCTAACTCCTTGGAAACCTCGTTATAGATTCTGTTACCTGATTTATATGAGTAAGTTCCATCGTCATTAGCAATTCCTCTAACTTCATGGAGCTTGATTTTTCCATTTTGTTTCTCTAACGAAAGCTTACTTTTCTCGTAACCAAGTTTTCTCATCTCCGTGGAAAAGAATTCTTGAATATCTTCCATGATCTTNTCCCATCTTTCGATATGATTAGCGAGAGGCTTTCTGTCTTTAGGATAAAAATATACCACTCTTAATTTTTTTCCCTTATCCACTGGATCTTCACTATGCCATTTCTTAATTTCCTTCAAAATGTATTCTGCCTGATCTGATTGTGTATTAACACTAGACCAGTCAAATGAACTCCTATGATCCTTTTTCGCTTCTCTAGCAAATTGAGTAAGGGTTAATAAAAGAAAAGGTAAAATTATTGGCACAAGTCTTTTCATAGAGATTATTGAGATTAAATCANTTTGTTATTNATTCTAAAATTTCCTAAATCATTAATCTACTCACCTTGTAGTGACATTCCTAATTCTTTAGCACGACCACCAGGAAGTTCCATAATTTGAATTTTTCGAAAATGGATCTCGGCACCCTCTGATTCTAAACATAAATATCCCTTTCTGAGGTCAGCCTCCCTAATACCATTAACAAACTTTCCGTTAATTGAAAGCTTTACTGTGCCGTCTACTGCTACAACTACGTACCGATTCCACTCCCCTTTTCCTTTGCAACGCATTTCATATGACATACTTCTATTTCCACGAGGGTTTTCAGGAATGGCTTTCATCCCGCCCGCACCAAATAGCTCCCCGCTGACATAACCTAGGTGATTAGGTTCACCATTTCTTTTTTTGTTAATGTACGGCCACTCGAGCTCAAGCATTTGCACCTCCATCCCCTTTGGAAGCCTGCCTTTTGGTATTGCGTCACTCCATAGAAAAATTCCAGAGTTTCCGCCGGCTTCCATATGCTTCCACTCTATTACTAGTATGAAATTTTCATACTGTTTCTTAGACCTCATCACACCAATTGGTTGCCCGCTACAAATTAAAATTTCGTCCTTTACTTTCCAGGTCTCAGGCGAAGTATTAACATCAACCCAATTTGAAAGATCTTTTCCATTAAATAAGTCGATAAAACCAAGCTCTTTTTTCACTTCTGAATGTTCGTCAGAAAATAATGAAGCATTAAAAGTTAAGATAATAAGGGAAACACTGTAAAAAAATTTTGTCATGAATAGACTTTAGTCTTAACACGCAAAATTCAGAAAGAATAAAAAAGCAATCTGGCGTAAAAGTAGATGAAACTCCCACAAAATTTCTACAATTACGAACTCAGATTGCTACCAGTATTAGTAGCTATTTGCGTGCCAACCCAAGAACCTTTGTATAAATCTGTAATTTTTTAATCAGCAGCCGATTCCTCCATCTTTTTAAGAATGTATGGTGCATAAACATTTCCTTGCTCTGCAGATAGCTTAAGCCACTTAATGGCCTCTTCTTTATTTTCGTCTACTCCATTGCCTTCTTGATATCGCTGACCAAGGAAAAGTTGTGCATCTGCATCTCCTGCTAAAGCCTTATTGAGCAACTCTTTGACTTCAGGTAATAGATCATCTTTAGATATTTCATTATCTTCTCCGGCAACTGCGTCAGTCAGCCCTACTTCTGGCTCTAAAGATGGCTCAATATTTAATTTATAAGATGAATTAGAATTAGACGGAGCAGTATTGTCCTCTACTTGATTAGTTAGATTTTGAGCAACTTCCTCATTTTTTTTCTTTCCACAATTAGAAAGAAATAAAAGAAGCAAANCTGTAAATATATAATTCCTCATAAATTAAAGCATCTCATCTAATCTATATTATAATCAAGAAACAAAATAAGCTATATACCTACCTTGTAAGGTTGGGGACTTGTTTTTTTTCATTCAGAGGCAACCACTTGCGATGCTCTTCTATCACCGCTAAATTATTGGTCTCATTAGCTACATTAATCCACTCGTTAGGGTCTCTATCATGGTCATAAAGCTCTTCAGAACCATCAGAGTATCTTATGTAGCGCCACCTTTCACTTCTTACTGCATGATTAGCTTTCATATATGTCATTAACGCTGGGCTTTCCCAATTATTTTTACCCATTAATAATTCAGTAATACTCTTGTTGTCACATTTCTCCTTAANNGGTAAAGAGCAAACCTCAAGTAAGGTTGGGTAAAGTACAGTAAGATCAATTGGCACTGAACATTCAGACCCAGGCTTAGTCANTCCTGGCACTACCATTATAAATGGTACATGAGTAGTTTTTTCCCATAACATAAATTTTTCAATGTGGTTTTTTTCTCCAAGGTGAAACCCATGATCCGACCATAAAACAATAATCGTTTCATCCTCAGGCAAACTACGCTCTATCTCATCAAGCAGCCTTCCAACCTGAGCATCTGCAAATGCACAGCATGCTGCATACGACTTTATGAATTTATCATAAGATCCTGGGATCTTTGATTCCAATTTACTCATACCATCCCAAAACCATTTAGTTCTTTTATGCAATTCATGAGCGCCAGAGGGCAAATCTTGGAGATCATCACTTTTTTTTAAAGGAAGCCCCACCTCTCCAACCATGGAGTGATATTTTTCAGGCGCATAAAATGGAGAGTGCGGTCTGTATATCCCACAAGCCAAAAATAACGGTTTATCATTGCCGTCCTTTTTTTCTTTAATCTTATCAATACAATAATTAATAGTTTGGAAATCAATCGAGTCCTCTTCGTTATTGGGGAATACCCCCCAATCAGTTCGAATCGATCCATATTCTGGAGCTTTATTAAGTTTTTTCTTTGGGTGCNTCTGCTTCCTCATATGAAAAAAATCATGAAACGATAATTCATCATGGAAGGCTCCATTCATCTTATGATGAAATATTTTTCCTGCCCCATTTACTTGATACCCAGCATCTTTGAACTTCTGAAAAATAGTTTTCCTATCAGGTAGAGCTTTGCGCCAATCACTATTATTTCCATATACCCCTGTAGTGGAGGGGCGGAGTCCTGTTAAAACTGATACTCTTGAAGGATTACAAGCAGGTGACGGGCAATAAGCGCTTGTAAAAAGCATGCCCTTATTTGCAAGTCTTCTGATGTTGGGTGTCTTAATTGGAGACTTCTCATCGAGTAACGAAATCCAATCATTCATATCATCGATAGCTATAAAAATGACATTGGGTTTTCCAGTCGAACTGGCATTATGATGGATGAATAACAAAAACAAGATATGTAACCGAAAAAACTTCATATTGAGATGTAATATCTTTATGAACTATGACATTAGTGAATATCAATCTATTTCATTCTTGAAAACTCAATAATCATTAACCATGAAAAAAATAACTTCATTATTTCTCACTCTCCTTCTGGCTATCGCCATTACTCCATCGAATGCCGATCATCATGAAAAGAGTGTTGAACAAGAAATCCAAGCAGCTCTAAAGGCCGGTAAGATAACGGAAAAGGAAGCCAAGGAAAAACTTGCGTACCTAGAGAGAAGAAAAGCTGAAGCCAAAAAGATCGCAGAGACACAGAAAAAAACTAATAATACAACTAGCAAAAAAAAGACTAACCAAGTTACTGCAAAGAAAAAGGCAGCACAAGAAGCTGCTAGAAAAAAAGCCGCTGCTAAGAAAAAAGCAGAATCAAAAAAAGCTCCTGCCAAGAAAAAGGCAGCACAAGAAGCTGCTAGAAAAAAAGCCGCTGCTAAGAAAAAATAAAAACCGCCGGTATATAACCTTATTTTAACAAATTAAAGGCACTGAATTTTCAGTGCCTTTTTTTATTATTTTATCGTATCTATAAGCAAATAATTATTAATCTTAGAAATGTCAAAATTACCCTGCTGCTTTCTTGTAATCCTGATCACTTTATCGTTGCCTCTAAAAGGTGAGAATGCGCTCAAAATTGGAAAGCAAAAACAATTACTGTTTGATAACTATATAATTGAAGAGACCCAAAACTTGACTCTTGAAGTTGGCCAAGCAACGAAACATGGAGTCGTAATGGAACCTACACTTCCAACAGATTTTCAAACTGGAAAGGTCCACGATGGACCGGATGGAGGTGCCGGCTATGAATTCGGAGAGTCCTGTTTTTGCTGGTTTTTTTCACCCCATTGGGATGAAGACAAAAAAAAATTTCGTCTTTGGTACATGTCAAGCAAGCGCCCCGGAAGTGGCATTGCATACGCCGAGTCAATTGATGGTATAAAGTGGACAAAACCTCTTATTTCCAAAAACGGCAAAAGTAATTTAATCAATTGGAAAGAGCGTTTACCTATTCTCAGGCAAAATAAAAAAAGAGATCTATTGGATCTTGGCGTGGATGGGATCACGGTCACAATCGATCCGAGCCTACCATTTGGCCACAAGGAGAAATACAAAATTGCCTTCTATCCTAATATGGGAGGACAAGATGGACGGACAAGACTTGGGTATTCATCTGATGGAATAAATTGGAGCTTTTACAATGAAGGATATCCCGTTACAGGCCGTGCCGCGGACACAAATAATCAAATTCATTGGAATCCAATTACCAAAAAATATCTTCTACACTGCAGACAAGATTTTGCTGCTGGTGGAGGGGTAGGCGAATTACGAGGTGTAAGAATAATGGAGCACACAAAAGAAAATGATTTAATGAACCACCCTAAAGCATGGAAAACCCTGAAAACTTTTACTCTTGAAGATCCAGATAAAAGTGTAATAGATGGAACAAATATACCAGTTTACCAAATTCATACTTTTCCGATGTGGTACTATGAAGGCATTTGGTTTGCCTTAACTGATATTTTAGCGGCTACAAATCGTCCCGTTCCAGAGGGCGAACAAGATTTCCATACAAGACATGAAAATGGGGTATGGGAATTCTACATGTCTCCATCTAGGGATGCCGTGAATTATGACTTCTCGCTAGCGGCATACCCAAGAAAACCACTAATTCCTCGAGGAGGAGATGGCGCATTTGATAAAGACTGCGCTAGACCTCCATCAAATATAATCACAAAAAATAACGAGCACTGGATCTATTACTTGGCGACGAATGAACGGTGGGGAGCAAGAAAATGGGATGCCCGGTTAGCATTAGCTAAACTAAGACTAGATGGATTCTTTTTTCTTAAGGCAAAAAATGAAGAAGGAACCATAATCACAAAACCCTTTGTTTTTGATGGAGAGTCTCTCGAAGTAAATACCAGTTCATTAAATGGATACATTAAAATAGAAATGCTTGATCAAGATGGAAATACAGTAGCATCAAGTAAAACTTATCGAGGATATGACAACATTAGACTTAATCCAGAATGGAATGAACGAAACAGCTTAAAACAATTCAAAGGAGAAAACATTCGCCTTAAATTTATTTTAATGAATTCAAAAATATTTTCATTCAAGGTGAATTGAAGGAAAACTAACAAATTAATTCCAAGTAAAACGTTCGTTATACCAATTGAAACAAAAAAAAGGCGAGGGATATTTCCTCGCCCTTTTGAAATAATTTATAATCTGTTTTTTGGGAGATTATTTTTTAAGCTCAATTGAACTTAAATCTTCTAAGTATTCAAGGTACTCGGTTTCTGTTTCTCCTCCATCTTGATGTATCGCATTCCAGCCTTCAAGGTACTTTACCCAAGTCCCCTCACCATGCTTAGCTTCATAAATTTTTCCTAAACTTCCCCACTCACGAAACTTACCAAACTCTTCCCAAGTGTTAAAGCCAATCCAACGCCCAAAAGCCATATAATCCCCCCCTGAATCAAAACGCATCACTTGCCCTTGAAACTTTAACCCACTAGCCGCAAGCGCTTCAGACATCTTTGTTTCATGTATCGTCTTTTTTTGATACATACCAGGCTTCATCTTCCACTTATAAAGAGCACCGTATCTTGCTTGCTCACCTTCGCCTAGGTTATTGTACTTAGTTCCTGGAATGGTGAGCCAAACTTCTGCTGGTGCATTAGCGTTTTTTTGTAGAGGGGTAATATTCTCAAGCCAGTATGCGCTTTCCTCATTGTCACGAGGAATATTGACAGTATTACTTGTATTTTTCTTATCAAAATCTGCCCACGAAGACACTCCAAAGAGTCTCGCATATTGACCCGTCCTAGGCCCTGTTAACACCTTATAAGTAAACCATAAATCTGAACCTTCAGAACGGTTATACTTTTGAGTTTTCTCTGCAACTGCATCCTCAAATTCCTTTGCTTTTTCCACTTCAACTTCAATATGTCGCACCACATAGATTGAAGGTTCTTTTTTGTTTTCTGTTTTCACATGGTCATCAGCAAGGCCAATGTTTGTTAATCCACTCAGTATAGCTGTTAGAACAATTAAATTTTTCATCAGTTGGTTTAATCTTTAGTTTAATCTTTAGTTTAATCTTTAGTTTAATCTTTAAACCATGTTGATAACAAAACCACAATTACTATCAATAACATAAACGTGAAATTTATGTAATACTTTCAGAACCTATTAACCTTCAGGGAAAGGCATGACATTAATTCTACCGTCATCACTTAATATAATTTTATCTTTCGTGCTCATATTAGGAGTGAAATAAGAAATACCACTTTTCTTGTAATTAACTTTGTTGAGGACACCTTCAAAACTTCCTCCGTCTTCACTTTTACTATAAAAGCGTAATCTCTTGGACTCACCATTAGTGATTTCATCAAAATAAAAATCCTCACCTCCTGCGCTAATTTTCACATTAGTCCAGATATTGGATCCTTGATTAATTATTACTAAGTTGTTTCTAAGAGATAAGTTATATTTATAAAAAACTAGCGCTACAATCACAAGAAGCAGAACAGAAAAAAACTTCAATGAAGATGAAGCAATTGATTTATTTTTCATAACCAATTATTTAGGTATTACCCGAATTATTCTCCAATTCTGCTCCTCATCTGCCAACATTCTTTCGAAGTCTATATAAACTGACTTCGTATAACCAAGTTCTTTGTCATAAATAACGTCAATCTGGTCGGCTCGATTATCAATGTAATACCGTAAATGATTAAACCACTCATCAACTGTTCTTTGCTGTGGTGGTTCAAACCAGTTAGAGTCAATAGCTTCTGCACTAATCACTTTATTATTTTGAACTGTAACTAACCCATGCCAGAAGAACCAGGAAACCCCCCAATTTATCTCCATCACATAATCATTTAAGTTAGCATCAGACCATATTTGTTTATGTTTAATAAAGTCATCTAGATATGGAACAACCATTTCTCCCTTTCTTGCTCTGAAATATCGTGCCTTCAAAGGGAATCGCATAGACACCCTGACAATATTATTTTCTTTAAAAGAATCCAGATCTTCCCAATTATTTAAATCGTTGGAAGACTGGAGAACCCATGAATCAGAGCCAGTTAAATCACCCTCCAATGAGATTGAATATTCTCCTATTAATCGACTATAATTAACATTCAATTGAATCTCCTGATTTCCTCTTAATAAGGAATACTCATTATTAAAAAACACTAAAAGAAAAAAAATCAGGATAGTATTAATATTCATATCTTCTTTTAATATTAATTAAAGTTACAAGGTTTTATAAAACTTACCATTCTTTGAACTATACCCCATAAGGGAACAAGTATACTCAACTATAAGTTAGACTACTGAACCCTTTTAGGGGTTAATTAAAGTGTGCACCAACTAAGACTCTTATCCGCCGCTGAACAAGTCGCAGAACATCTTCTTACTGAAATAAAATCAGGTCACTTTGCGGCTGAATTTCCCGGCGCGATTAAATTATCGAAGAAGCTAGGGGTTAATCATAAGACGATGGAATCAGCCCTGCAAATATTAGAGAAAAAACGGATCTTGATAAATAATGGAACAAGAAAAAGCAGAACATTAAATAACAAGTCAATTACTGGGACAGAAAATAAATGCTTAAGGGTCGCCATCTTACCTATTGAAAAAAGTGATGAAAATGTAAACTACATTATTGAGCTAAAAAACTTACTTGAAGACAATGGGCACCAACCTTTCTTCACTGATAAGTGTCTCATGGGTTTAGGGATGGATATTAAAAAAATCTCCCGCTTTATAAAAAAAAATAAAGCTGACGCATGGATTGTAAATGCAGCCTCCAGAGAAGTATTACAATGGTTTTCGTCACAAAACATACATACATTTGCGCTTTTTGGTCATTATCTTGATGTGCCAATAGCTGCAATATCGCCAAAAAAATCTACCGCAATCATAAAAGCCACCAAGCACCTTGTAGGGCTCGGCCATCAACGAATCTCACTACTTTGTCGTAAACACCTACGCTCACCAGATCCTACTCCAGTGGTATCTGCAATGTTGGCAGAACTAGAGAAATCCGGAATCAAGACTAGCGAATTTAACTTACCTGAATGGGAAGAAACTAAAGAAGGATACAATAAGATTCTAAATTCACTTTTTAAAATCACTCCACCCACAGCAATTATTGCAGATGAAGCATTCATGTACACAGCTGCACTCCAACACTTATCTTCAATTGGCCTTAGAGTGCCTAAAGATGTTTCATTAATTTGTACTGACAATGATCCCAACTTTGAATGGTGCACTCCTTCAGTAAGCCATATAAAATGGGATACTAGACCAGTTATCAGAAGAATTATTCGTTGGGCAAACAATATCAGTAATGGCAATAATGACATCAAGCAATCCGTAGTTGTAGCAGATTTCGTAACAGGTCAAACTATAGCGCCACCCCCGAAAGGATCATAGCGTATCTTGATTAGTTTACAGATTTATTCTTAAAATAATTTCATCTGTTTTCAGTATTTGATGGATTCAAAGCGCATTACTCAATTCGAAATTGTGAATACCTAATATCCATTATAGGATCAATCAATATGAGATCACTAATCATCACGCCAGTTGTTATTTATTTGATACTATTCAGAATGAATGCTGGAGAAAATGCAGCTCCGTCATCCCATATGGTTTATAATGACGCAAGTTTTCCAGGAGATATACTCATTAATGA
>PAHQ01000083.1 GCA_002705125.1 Verrucomicrobiales bacterium
AATTCCAAAGAACACCCTGCAAAATTACGTGATCAAGTCTCTAGCCCAGGAGGAACAACAATAGCGGGTCTAGCAGCGATAGAATCAGGAAAATTGAGATCAACTCTTATAGAAGCCGTACAAGCTGCAACCAAAAGATCCCAAGAACTTGGAAATTAATCAACCTAGCCCTCAGTGATTAGGGGCACGGAAGGTTTGGTATTTGTTTCATTAAAACCATAAAGGCGGGCAGCATTTCCTCCTAAAAAAGATTCCTTATCTTTTTCTCTAATCGAAGGTTCATTCTTAATAAATTCAAGGCTCTGACGGTATGTAAAGTCGACCATTGTTCTGGGCCAATCTGAGCCCCACATCAATTTGTTATAGCCTACTTTATCTGCTGCTCTTTTAATAACTTCAAGGGCACCTTGAAAAGGATAACCTTCCGACCTATAAAGCCAAATAATACCTCCACATTCAATGTAAACGTTATCGTATTTACACAAATTAAGTTGACCAGGCCAACCTTTTCGGTTTGGCATCCCGAAATGTCCTATTGCAACTTTTAGTGAAGGAAACCTCTTCATAATGATTTCAAATTCAGGAACTTGAATCTCACCTTCAGAGAAATCTACTGCTAAGACATGCCCTTGATGTTCCATTCTTTCCCAAATAGGAAATAATAGAGGGTCATCCAAATGAACTTTCCCTAAAAGATGCCCACCACATACCTTTAATCCTCTGAAACCTTGATTTAAAAGAAGCTCAGCCTCAAAAACAATGTTATTAAGATTAAAAAAGTTTGGGAGCCCATGCATGAAAAATCGGTCACCATGTTCGGCTAAAACTGATAATAAATAATCATTCTGAGGCCCATCCATATATTCTTGTACAACAACACCAGCTTCAACCCCACAAGCATCAAATTCTCCTATAACATGCTCCGCCAAAGCCTTGCAATCTGACAATACAGCAGGCATTCCAAGAACTTTTTTTTCACCAATACTAATCATTCCCGAACCTAATGGCCGAACGGGAGCCTCTCCATTGATAGCACCATGAACACGATTCCAAATGTGCATATGTGCATCAATAATCATAAATCAAATACTGGAACACTTTAATATTCTTGTATAACATTAATATATTAAGAATGAAATCTCGAATCCTTATGACAATTACATTTACTATTTTGTCATGGACTGACCTCAGAGCTGAAATTGATTTCGAAAGAGAAGTAAGACCAATATTAATTAATAAATGCATAAACTGTCACGGTGGTATTAAAGCAAAATCGGGCTTAAATTTCACAAAGAAAAATACGGTATTTGATAAACTAAATTCAGGTGAAATCCCTGTTGTGGCCAAATCTCCATTAAAAAGTGAGCTCTTTCATCGAATTACTTCGACTGATGAATCAGATAAAATGCCTCCCGATAAGCCTCTGAACCAAAAAGAAATCAATATCATCAAAGCTTGGATCAAAGAAGGGGCAATATGGCCTGAGCATTGGGCCTACTCTCCACTACAAAAAAAAGTGCAAAATGGATCCTCAATCGATGAAATCATAGTAGCTAAATTAAAAGAAATTGGAATTACTCAGAGCAAGATTGCAAATAAGCGCACCCTCCTCAGGCGGTTGTCGCTTGATTTGATTGGACTTCCTCCAAGCAAAATTGAAATAAATAATTTTATAAACGATTCATCAGAGAATGCTTATGAAAAATTAGTCCAAAGGTTATTGGAATCTAAACATTTTGGAGAACGCTGGGCTAGACACTGGTTAGATAGCGCCAGATATGCCGATTCTGATGGTTACGAGAAAGATAACATAAGACCTAATGCTTGGATTTGGAGAAAATGGGTTATCGATGCAATCAACAATGACATGCCTTTCGATCAATTCACGATTGAGCAAATTTCTGGTGACCTTAAAAAAAATGCGAAGCCAAGCCAGGTTCTGGCTACTGCTTTTCATAGACAAACACTTTACAATCGAGAAGGTGGTGTCGATCCAGAGGAGGATCGAACTAAAAGAACTATCGACAGAGCAAATACAACCGCTCTCGTTTGGTTAGGCCTCTCACTCGAATGTGCGCAATGTCATGACCATCCATATGATTCTCTAACACAAAAAGAATTCTATCAATTTTACTCTTTCTTTAACGACATGACTGAATCAGAAATTGATTACGAAAGCGATTTTTTAGAAAAAAAATCAAAGGTTAGGGTTATGAAGAGAAAAGATAGACAGACGTTTATTTTTCATCGTGGCGATTTCCTTCAACCCATGAAAGAAATAAAGATATCATCATCCACCCCGAGCTCTCTCCCTCAAATTAACGTTGATAAATCTAAAGAATGGGATCGAATCGATTTAGGAAATTGGTTGGTTAACTTTAATAATCCATTATCGTCCAGAGTCTTGGCGAATGATATTTGGACTAAACTTTTTGGTGCAAGTCTAGTTCAAACAAAATCAGATTTTGGAACCAGATCGGCACCACCCGAACAACTCTATCTATTGGATCATCTTGCAGAGAAATTCAATCAACTTAATTGGAGTAGAAAGAAATTAATTGCCTATATAGTCAATTCAAAAACTTATAAACAATCTTCAATAAGAAGAAAACAAGCAGACGAAAAGGATCCAGATAATCATTTTTACCACAGACAAAACCGATTCAGAATTGAAGGCGAAATTATTCGCGATATTTTCCTATCTTCATCAGGACTAATAAAACATAGAATAGGTGGACCAAGTGTATTTCCTCCAATTCCTGATGGAGTAGCTGAACAAAGTTTTGCAGGTAACTTTAAGTGGAAAACGAGCCAAGGAGATGACCGATATCGACGTGGAATGTACACATTTTTTAAACGCACAGCACCGGACCCTAATCTTATTACTTTTGATTGCCCGGATGCGAATGTTTCAATTACAAAACGTAATATTTCTAATAATCCTATTATAGCATTAGCTACTTTGGGTAATGAGGTTTTCCATGAAGCCGCTCAGGCGCTANCGAAAANAATTATTAAAAATCTACCGAATGATAATGACCAAGATAGAATCGCTGAAGCCTTTCAGTTATGCACCTCCAGAAAGTCTAAGCCCGAAGAGACAAATGAACTCATGACTCTCCTTAAAAAAAGCAGGCATTTCTATGCAGAAAACAAAGAGGAAGCAAAAGCAGTCATTGGGAAATATTCTTTACAAAACATCGAGGCCGCGGATTTGGCTCCATGGGTTAACGTCTCAAGAATCATTCTCAATCTTGATGAAACCATTACTCGAGAATAATTATTAACATTATGCAGGCAAATCTACGGAGAGATTTTTTAACAAGTTCGGCCTCGGGAATTGGAGGGATTGCCCTAAGCCATTTACTCAGTCAGGAGACTTTTGCTGATACGCATGTGGCAAAAGATTCACATTTTTCACCAACAACGAAGAATTGCATTTTTATATTTATGGCAGGAGCTCCTTCACAATTGGATCTCTTTGANTACAAACCAAAACTCAATGAGTTGAATGGAAAAANGATGGACGCCGAATTATTGAAGGGGAAGCGGTTTGCCTTTCTTCAAAAAGAGTCTGCTGTTCTTATGGGTTCATCAAGAAAATTTTCGCAACACGGTAAATCCGGAATGTGGTTTTCTGATTTGGTTCCAAATTTAGCAAAGTGCTCAGATGATATTTGCATGATTCGGTCAATGCATACAGATCAATTCAATCATCATCCAGGCCAATTACAAATGCAATGCGGCGAAGCTAAATTTGGTATTCCTTCNACCGGTTCTTGGATCAATTATGGNTTAGGTTCAGAAAACCAAAACNTNCCGGGTTANATTGTATTAACTGCNGGAAGAGGATCTAGTGGAGGAGCNACNCTTTGGCAAAATGGATTTCTACCGTCTAATTATGCTGGAGTTCAATTNAGAAACGGAGACTCTCCACTATTAAATTTAAAAAATCCTAACGGAATACCAATTCAACTCCAAAAANCAGGATTAGAAACCTTAAGAAAATTAAACGAAAAACATTTTTCAAGGACCCTAGATCCTGAAATTTTAAGCAGAATTGAAAATTATGAACTTGCTTTTAGAATGCAATCTGCTGCGCCTGAACTAGTTGATCTTTCGAATGAAACNTCAAAAACTCTTGAGAACTACGGAGTCAACAGACAACTACCCAAAGAAGGAGGAGGAAGAGGCAANGGAAATGGAAATACNTACGCGGACTTTTCAAGAAATTGCTTATTGGCCAGAAGAATGGTCGAACGTGGAGTTCGTTTTGTGAACATTATTCACGCCTCTTGGGATCACCATTCTAACCTAGATCCCGAGATNAGCTTTAACGCAAGGATGTCAGATCAACCGATTGCAGCCTTAATTAATGACTTAAAGGAAAGAGGTTTATTAGATGAAACTCTGGTTGTANNGGCNGGAGAATTTGGNAGAACNCCTNTAGGNGAAAATCGTCCCGGACGNAANGCTAATACAGGTCGAGACCATCATCCAAATGCCTTTACAGTACTCATGGCTGGAGGCGGTGTTCGTGGGGGGCTAACCTATGGAAGCACTGATGAGATTGGTTGGAATCCTGAGGAAAATCCTGTCCACGTTAATGACTTTCAAGCCACTCTACTACATCTTTTTGGCCTAGATCATGAAAAGTTAACGTATAACCATGCTGGAACCCAAAGAAGACTCACAAGCATCACCCGCAAGTCACGAGTTATAAAAGATATCCTGACTTAGTTAAATCAATAATCAAATAAGGGCAGCTAATAAATTAAGATGACGCACTTGATAAGGCCTTATCAAGATCTGAAATAATGTCATCAATATGCTCAATACCAACTGATAACCTTATTAATTCAGGAGTAATCCCACCAGCAGCTTGTTGTTCCTCATTTAATTGAGAATGGGTCGTGGTTGCAGGATGAATAGCAAGACTTTTTGCGTCACCAACATTTGCAAGATGAGAGAAGAGCTCACAACTCTCGATGAATTTTTGACCAGCAGCAGCTCCCCCCTTAATTCCAAAAACAACCATAGAACCGCCCTTCCCTTTTAGATANTTATTGTTCTTATCAAATTCAGGGTCAGATTCCAGACCTGGGAATCTCACCCATTCTACTGAATCATGCGCAGATAGATGTTCAGCGACTAGCTTAGAATTACTACAATGACGCTCCATTCTTAATGGCAACGTTTCTATGCCTTGTAAAAACATCCAAGAGTTGTCAGGTGAAATGCAAGCACCCAGATTTCTTAGAGGAACTGTTCTCATTCTAAGAATATATGCTAGAGGAGCTAACATATCAGGCAAATCATGCCCCCATCTAAGACCATGATATGATGTATCAGGTTCATCGAATAATGGATGTTTACCAGCGGACCAATCAAAACGCCCACTATCAACAACTATACCACCAATTCCTGCTCCATGACCACCAAACCATTTTGTGAGAGAGTGAACTACGATATCAGCTCCATGAGCTAGAGGATTTGTTAAGTAGGGAGTTGAAAAAGTTGAATCAACTATAAGTGGAACTCCACACTCTTTTGCGTGCGCAGATATGGCTTCTAGGTCTGCAATTTCAAGGGCCGGATTTGAAACGCTCTCGGTAAAGAAAGCACGAGTTTTGTCATCTGCGACGGCAGCAAAATTTGCTGGATCTTGAGAATCAACGAAGCGCACTTCAATTCCAAGCGCNGGAAGAATATCATTAAATTGTGTATAAGATCCGCCATAAAGGTTTCTTGCAGACACTATATTATCTCCAGCAGAGGCCAAGTTAATGATGGAGTAAAACACTCCACTTGTTCCTGAGGCCAATCCAAGACCCGCCATTTCATGAGCACCCTCTAATAAGGCAACCCTCTTTTCTAGGACGTCTGTAGTTGGATTCATTAGGCGNGTGTAAATATTTCCCAACTCCTTGAGAGCAAATAAATTTGCTGCATGTTCTGTTGAATCAAAAACAAATGAAGAAGTTCTGTGTATCGAAACTGCACGAGCTTTAGTTGTAGGATCAGGAGTATGTCCACCGTGGAGGCAAAGAGTATCAATTTTCATGGACGCGATGGATAATATAAAAAACTAACAATTACAAGCTTAAGTGATCGTCTAATGATATGATTTTGTTATGGATGTCCTAATATTTGACTATAACTAGACAATCTAAGACAATTATTAAAGCACCATCGAAGTTTAATCTTATAAAATGAACAATTTAAGATCTATTATTGATGAACAAAAAAAATCGATGATATTANNATANATTTATGAGAAATCTCAAAACTCTGATTTTAATTAATAGAATAATTTAAGAAATGAAATTTTCACAATTAGCAATATTCATGGGCTTATCCTTTGCACTTGGTATCGGAGTAATGAGCGTTTTCCAATCAAACAAAGAATCTTCAAATAAAACTTCACCTNCCCCCCCTCAAAACTTAAGCGAAGGAAANGATACCATCGGAGAAAACAACATTTCGACTAGCCTGAATACAAAAAACTCAATTTCATCAAAACCTAAAACTCCAAAAATTAATCAGCTCGAAACAAAGATTGAAAGTGATGAACCGGCAGGCCCTGAAGAAGCTTTTGCAAAATTGTTAAATAGCCCTGAAGCAAGAACTTTAATGAAAGGTTTTGCTGGTGCCATGAGTCGTGGAGCAGATAGAATGATTGCTGCTGAGATGGAAAGCCAAAAAGAGAAGCTAGGACTATCGGATGAACAGGTTGGCTCAATTAAAGGCAAGATGGTTTCCATGATAGAGGAAGAAACCAAAAAATTTCAAAGCGAACTAGATGACGATAGCAAGTCTTTCGGGGAAATAATGCAGTCGCAAGGAGAGTTTTGGGAAAAAAATGAACCTCAAATCAATGCGCTCCTTAAGGAAGAACTTAACGACGAGCAGTACGCAAAGTATGAGAGAAATCAACTAGTAGAAAAAACAGAAAATATTCAAAAACGTGCAAATTGGGAACTCGAACGAATGGACTCATTAGGCCTTTCAGAGGAGCAAGAAGACCAAGTCTTTGGTATCCTTGTTCAAAAATCATCACAATTTGACGAATCAATGGAGATCGAGGGTATATCATCAGAACTACCAGAAGCTGCTAGATCGAATGATGTCACTAAAGAAGATGCGATTCGCTCTATACTGAATACCGAGCAATTAGAAAAATACAACGATAAGATGGAGAATGGTGGCTATGGCAGAGGCGGTCGCGGCCGAGGACCTTGGGGACGAAGAGGATTTGGTGGCTAACTAGAGAAAAACATTAATCGCCAGAATCGCCACGATATTAGTNACCTTAATCATTGGATTAATTGCTGGACCTGAGGTGTCTTTATAAGGGTCCCCAACGGTATCTCCTGTAATTGAAGCAGCGTGTGCCTCCGAACCTTTCCCACCATAGGAACCATCCTCAATCATTTTTTTAGCATTATCCCATGCACCACCTGCAGCGGTCATTGATAATCCAATAAACAAGCCTGTTACAATCGTTCCAACCAAAACCCCACCAAGAGCGATATNACCTAGCGCAGGTATTGCTAAAACCACTATAACGACNATTACTGGAAGTATTGCTGGGAGGATCATTTCACGAAGAGCGGACTTCGTTACGATATCAACGCATCGGGCATACTCAGGCTCATCTTTACCTTCCATGATGCCAGGCCTTTCACTAATCTGACGCCTAACCTCTGCAACGACTGCTCCAGCGGCCCGACCAACAGCATCCATGCTGAGCGCGGTGAAAATAAATGGTAAAAGTCCACCAATAAACATTCCTATAATGACTTTTGGTTCTTTTAGAGAAAACTCTACGACCTCACCTAATAGAGCTTCAAGCTCAAGAAAATAGGAACCAAATAAAACTAATGCAGCGACTCCGGCAGAGGCGATTGCATAACCCTTAGTCACTGCCTTCATTGTATTACCCACTGCATCTAAAGCATCAGTTCTCTCACGAACAATAGATGGCAAGTCAGCCATCACTGCAATTCCACCGGCATTATCCGTAATAGGACCAAAAGCATCTAATGAAACTATAATTCCAGCCAATGCCAACATTGCCATTACAGCAATAGAAATACCGTATAAGCCAGCGAGAGAATTACTAATCCAAATAGCAGCNCATATCAAAGTGACCGGCAAACCTGTAGCCATATTACCAACTCCAAGGCCAGCTATAATGTTAGTGGCATGACCAGTCTGTGAAGCTTTAGCTATTTTATTAACAGGTGGATACTTAGTAGCAGTATAGTAATTAGTGATAAGAACAATTGCAAAAGTCATCACGATACCAACTAACGAACACAAAAAGAGGTCTGTACCNNAGTAGGTGTCACTAGTCATTACGAGTCCATCTTCAGGGATGATCGATTGACATATAGGCCAATAAACGATGGCTGAAAAAAGTGATGCTACTAAGACCCCTTCCATTAATAATTGGGAAGCACTCCCTTTACGAAAATTAACCCACATAACTCCAAAAATAGAACCAATAATTGCAAAACCTCCCAAAAGAAATGGTAAAGCTAATGCAATTTCCCTCATCGAATCATTAGNACTGGTACTCAAGGTTCCTAAGAGAAGTGCACCAATAAGGCTCACCGCGTAAGTCTCAAAAACATCTGCAGCCATTCCGGCACAATCNCCAACATTGTCCCCAACGTTGTCAGCGATAGTTGCAGGGTTTCTTGGATCATCTTCATCAAGCCCCTGCTCTATTTTACCGACAAGATCGGCACCGACGTCTGCNGCCTTGGTATAAATACCACCCCCTAGTCGAGCGAAAACACTTATNAGGCTTGCGCCAAGCGCCAAACCGACAAGACTATCGACTACAATTTTTCCATGCTTAGGATTACTCNTTTGAAACAATACCTTCCATTNCAAAATAAAATAAACCCACTGATAGAAGCGCTAAACCAACTACCAAAAGACCGGTCACAGCACCACCATTAAAAGCCACATTAAGAGCTTTATGTTCATCCTCTACAGCAGCTTGAGTAGTACGAACATTTGCCAAGACTGCAATTTTCATTCCTATGTACCCAGCAATTAAAGAACACACCGCCCCAATTAAAAATCCAACCGGCATCGAAGTATGGACTTTTCCTGCAAGAGACATTAAGTAAAGCAACAAAGCGAGACCGATGGATATGATGCTAATTGTTCTAACTTGGCGATTAAGATAAGCTTTTGCACCATCTTGAATCGCACCAGAAACCTTCTTCATTAATTCGGTACCAACCGGTTGCTTGATTACATTTCTGATTAGGAAAATTGCGACTATCAACCCCACTCCCCCCATAAAAAGGGATAAGGTAATTCCAGATGAACTTAAAAAACTGGCTAGATCTAAAGGCATTAAATTATTATTTGTAACATTTAGTTAACTCATAACCACCTTTTTTCAATAAGGACTTACAAAACCTTTGTAGTTAAATAGGGGGCAGAGATATGATTCTTGCCGGTTTAGATATTTAGGCTATCTTAATTATTAATTATACTTTAATTAACTAATTTTGAACTACAAAAATATTCGGGGAAGTTTCCTTTTAACACTTTCTGTTATCTTAATAATAGCATCCGAGGTTTTACTATCTAAAACAGTCATTATTGATCCTGGTCACGGAGGTAAAGATAAAGGAGCATATTGGTATGGAATATCTGAAAAAACATTAACTTTAGATGTTGCAAAAAAAGTTGAAACTTTATTGAGGAGTAAAGGAATCAAAGTACTAATGACTCGAAAATCAGATCAATATGTCTCAATTCAAGACCGAGCATCTATAGCGAATAATCACTCTGATGCCATCTTTGTAAGCATTCACTTTAATGCGCACACTAATTCTTCTGTAAAAGGTATAGAAACCTTTTATTTAAGCTCTAAAGGAAAAAAGTTAGCTAGCAGTATACAAAGCCGCCTAGCACGAAGAATCAATACTAGAAATAGAGGCAGTAAGAAATATCACTATGCCGTTCTAAGAAAAACTAGAGGAGTAGCCGCCTTGGTAGAATGTGGCTTTATTAGTAATCGCTGGGAAGGAAACCGGTGTGCATCAAACTGGTACAAAGAAATACTAGCTCAAGAAATTACTGATGGAATAACCGCATATTGTAATAATAATTAACAAAATCAAATGACAGAATAATTTATTATGGAAAATAATACTGAAGTACACTTGTATGTAATTATGTGGCCAAATTATGCCTTGGTAGCGTCTAATTTAGCTCCTGATGAATTTGGCAAGCATTACACTCTCGGAAGCTCTCGCTACTTTCACGGTCAAGTTGTATTTGCTGAAATCGATCCTAACTATAGACATGAATTTTTAAACATCGACAAATACATAGGTGACGTAAAGCCAGATGCATCAGGGGCCCCAAAGCGCACTAAATTTATAGCCACATATAGAGTACTTGAGCACATTGAGCTTTCAGCTTTCAGAGAACTCCACATTACTTCAACCATAGGTAAAGTTTTAACCCTCAAAAGCGCTCCATATGAAAAAGATCATGATCAAGGTTATCTAAGAACCTTCCAAGAGTTGGCTCCAATGAGAGCAATTGTTCTCTCTTGGATGACTCCCCCTGATTTTGGAGAACTCATTACTGATCCTGATCAACCAAAGTCAGCACCGAAAGTACTATTCAACCAAATAGACTTTGATATTGATGATTTTTTAACAAAACTAGAATCTGATCCTTTCCATAAATCTCCAATTCCTAATGTACATCCTCACAAACTTAAGGAACAGATATTAGAGGCAAAATCAAAGCCTGAAAAAGGGCTTAAAGGTATCAGTCTTGACGCCGCATTTGGAAGAATCCCATTTTCTCAACATCGTACAGGATTCTGGATAGCCCATCACAAGGATATGCTATTTTACCCAATCCCAACCATTGAAGAGCTCAAAGAAGAACATTGGGAATGGTATAAAACCTTAGATTAAACTATTAAACACTTTCTAGTGATTAGAAACTTTAGCAGTCTTCGGCTGACCGATTGAGGATAACAGTTCTTCAAACCATGCCTCATCAATGTCAAAGGGCTTCCCTCCAGCTATTCTTGAAAAATCTATAACAGACATCTCGTTAGCATTATCATCATCCAGGCCTGCGACTCCACTTTCTCCATTAAGAGCAGCCTGAGCGGCGCATACTGCACTTCTTTTAATTAATTCCAAATCTCTATCATTTGGTTTTGCAGAACGTGCAAAATAACCACTTTTTTGTACTAGGACCTTGTCTGCTGAAAGAGAATCTTTAAGTTTTTGGGCAAACCATTTACCAGGATTTAATTCATCTAGCCTAACATGACCAAAAGCATCTCTCCTGAGCTCCTCTCCTGCAGATTCTTTTTCTTTAATTATTGCATCCGTGCCTGCGCCTTCACTGAGAAATAAATTTACGCAATCATTTTTATCCATCAGTTCGGATAACCTTTTTAATTCTGATTCCAAATCTAATTTCATCTCTGGAATCCATACTGCATGAACATCCCAGCGTTCACGTGTAATATTAATTTCCGGAAGCCACTCATAATCGTCTAAAGACTTTCTATAATCATTGGCCGCGGCAGCAGTCAGCCACCCACAATGGCGGCCCATAACCTCATGTATAATGAGCTGTCTTGTGCTAGTTGTATTTTCATTAGCCACATTCTCAAAGAATAATGCACTTTGCTCTGCCGCAGTCCACGCTCCTAAGGTTTGAGAAATTGGAAAAACATCATTATCCACGGTCTTAGGAAGACCAACAACAGTGAGACCATATCCATTTTCCTCTAAATACTTAGCAAGATCCGCAGCCGTTGTATTGGTATCGTCTCCACCAATCGTGTGAAGAATATCAATGTCATCAGCTTTAAGTTGTTCGGCCGCGACTTTGAGAGGATCCTCACCCTCATTCACTAAGCCGCGCTTAGTACAGTCTTCAACGTTTGTAAGTTTAACTCTGCTATTTCCAATGGCACTACCTCCAAACCCAAAGAGAACTTTATAATTCTTTTTCACCTCATCACCTAAGGAGATAGAATCCCCTTTCAGAAGACCTTGATAACCATTCAAATATCCACTCAATTCAGCATCTGGCATTAGCTCATTGTAACATTCAATTAAAGCTCCAATAGATGAAGAGAGACAAGGCGCGATGCCACCAGCAGTTAAAAAAGCTATTTTTTTAGACATGTTTATTAATTTCTTTTGTTAAATTCCCTAAAAGGTATCTCCAAAAAGAAGTCCAGATTAGCGCTCTTTTTGCTCGGCGCAAGTTTATGAATTTTCCTCTCCTTGACTGAAGCGCTTCCAAACTCTAAGTTCGCGGCCGATATGCCTATAGCTACACCATCTCAATTCGCCGCCATGCTAGACTCCGCCCAAGAGGGTGGATACGCCTATCCTGCCATTAATTGTTCAAGCATTCCTACGCTTAATGCAGCAATGAAGGGATTTGCAGATAATAAGTCAGATGGCATTATTCAGTTCTCCACTGGCGCAGGCCAGTTCGCATCTGGACTAAACCATAAAGACTCTACCAAAGGTACGATTATATTGGCCGAAGCTGCTCATGCACTTGCAGAACAATATGAAATCTTAATAGGGCTCAATACAGACCATTGCCAACCTGGAAATGCAGAAGCTTTCCTAGACCCGCTTATCGAAGCTACTGCTGCTAGGCGTGCTAAGGGTGAAAACAACCTATTTCAAAACCACATGCTAGATGCCTCCATTCTTCCATTGGCTGAAAATATGGCAATTTCTCAAACTTATCTCAAAAAGTGCGCAGAGCATGATATCATACTTGAAGTTGAGGCTGGAGTAGTAGGAGGAGAAGAGGACGGTGCAGCGGGATCTGAAGACACTCCAGATGAGGACCTTTACACAACACCCGAAGATATGGTTGCTGTTCACGAGGCACTAGCAGAGCTCGGCAGGTTTACATTCGCAGCTACATTTGGAAATGTGCATGGCCACTACAAACCTGGCGCTGTAAAACTTGAACCCGAAATCCTTAAGAAGGGTCAAGCCGCTGTACAAGAAAAGTATGGGCAAGATTCAGAATTTGATCTTGTTTTTCATGGTGGATCAGGAAGCCTTTTATCTGAAATAAGAGAAACACTGGATTATGGAGTCGTAAAAATGAATGTTGATACAGATACTCAGTATTCATTCACTAGACCTATAGCGGGACACATGCTCCAGAACTACGATGGAGTCATTAAAGTTGATGGAGAGATAGGAAACAAGAAAGTTTATGACCCTCGCTCATACCTTAAGGCAGGCGAACAATCAATGTCTGAGAGAGTAGGTAAAGCATGCGATGACCTATTGTCAGTTGATAAAACCATCATCTCTCAAGTTTAAATTGATAGAAAAAGGAATTGATGGATGAATCGGCACATTTCGCCGGACTTGATATTGGTGGAACTACTGTAAAAGCGGCTCTACTAAACGGTACAGGTAGACAAATCGGTGAAGGTGTTGAATTACGTTCACATGGTAGTGATGGCTACAAAGC
This sequence comes from Verrucomicrobiales bacterium, assembly GCA_002705125.1. Classification (GTDB taxonomy): domain Bacteria; phylum Verrucomicrobiota; class Verrucomicrobiia; order Verrucomicrobiales; family DEV007; genus EC70. The sequence goes on from PAHQ01000083.1 coordinate 13,534, forward strand.
AACTTTCAAACAGTTACACCTGGCACTTGAGACAATTTGTTCTAACAATTCGGTAGAACTTTCAACCATAGCAGCCGTAGGGATAGATGTTCCTGCTCCATCATCAAATGGCGTGATTTGGGGGCAAGCAAATCTTAATGAGGACTGGGTCGGAACAAATATAAGAGATGAATTCTCAAAAGAGATACACCGACCATGTTATATGACTAATGATGGAAATGCTGCAGCATATGGGGAATGGATTTTACGGCCTGGCCACGACGGCCCTTTATTATTTGTTGCCCCAGGCACGGGACTCGGTGGGGGATTTGTCCTTGGCAAAGGACAATTATACGAGGGTTGCAATGGATTAGCAATGGAACTAGGTGCTATATCCGTTCCATTTAGAGAAGAGGATGGAAGTTTACCAGAATGCGCAGGTAAGGGACCAGGTTCACTAGAAGCATGGGTTTCATTAGTGGCTCTTAGAAGGAGGTTAGAATTGGAATTATCTAAAGATAAAAACAAAGAACATCCTCTTGCCAAATCTGAAATATCTATTCTAGAAAAAGCCTTCCAATTAAGAGATTACTGTGAGAAAGAAGATCCTTTGGCTCGCTCAATTTTTGAGCAACAAGCACACATATTAGGGTGGGCAATGGGAGATCAAGCAAGCGAGCTAGACCCTGGTTTAATAGTTATTGGAGGCGGTCTAGCCGAGACGAATTTTAGAGACTGGTATTTAGATCATGTTCGAGCAGGATTTGAAGAAAGAGCGCCAGCATTTTATGTTAATTCCCCAATCCCTCCTCATGGAGTCACCACTAGATTTGATTGGGCAATTGGTGGAGACTATGCGGCAGCCATCGGCGTCGCCCACAAAGCAATAGAAATTATCTAAAAGAAGAAAACGGTCACCTTGAACCTTTCATTCTTTCAAACATTTGATTGAATTTTTCTTCTTCTCTTTCTGCCCACCTGAGCCTAGTTCGATTCCACTTCTCGGAATACTTATCTGAAATTCCACGCAGTCCCTTTTTTTTGCTATCACTCGGGAATTCGTATGCCATTTTGTTCGACTTACAAGAAGACGTTAGCAACAAAAAGAAGCATACTATAAAATATTTAGATACTGATTTCATTCTTATATAAAATCAAAGTTGAGCCTCATTATAATTCCCACCCCTTACGATAAGGTCTACGTATCAACTCTGAGGCCTCAGGTGCATTAGTTGCTTTAATGTTAACTCCATCCCAATCGATTCTCTTCCCTAGTCGAACTGCAAGATTTCCTAAAAGAACAGTTTCTGTAAAAGGACCAGAATAAGTAAAACCTGAAAGAGGTTCAGAACCTTCCCCTCTTATAGCATCAATCCATTCTTGATCTTCATTTTTAACCCTTGGAATTATCTTGTCTGGATTCACATCATCCAATAAACTTTCGGGTGTTGTTTTCCATTTTGTACTATTCCTGTTAAAAAGAAATTTCCCTTTTTCTCCTATTAGAATTAGGTCAAATTTCTTAGCATTCTGGGAATTAACTATTGTTCCCTCAAACACCGATTGCTCTGGCATATGGCCTCCATCATACCAAACGTAAGGCATTTTATGGTTATATTGACCTTCAGGAAAAGTATAAGTCACCACTGACTTATTAGGCCCTGACTCAACGGAATTACCGCTTTGTCTAGCCTCAACTGCAGTAGGATATTTTAAATCCAAAGCCCAAAAAGGCATATCCATAATATGACACCCCATGTCTCCTAAGGCTCCAGTCCCGAAATCCCACCAGCCTCTCCATTTAAAAGGTGCATAAGCAGAGTTATATGGCCTCATTGGTGCGGGGCCAATCCATTGATCCCAATCCATGTTTTTTGGAACTTCCTGTGCTGGCAAGGCTTTCTTTACACCTTGTGGCCAGATTGGTCTATTTGTCCATGCATGAACTTCTTTTACTTTACCAATTACACCCGAACGAATTAATTCAACTGCACGTCGAATGGGTTCACCAGCATGAGCCTGGTTTCCCATCTGGGTTATCACTTTATTCTTTTTAGCCTCGGTAGTTAATTTTCTGGCTTCCCATATAGAATGGCTTAACGGCTTTTGCACGTAAGCATGCTTCCCCATTTGAATTGCACGTAATGTGGCGTGAAAGTGCATATGATCTGGAGTGGAAACTGTAACAGCATCAATACTCTTACCGAGCTCATCGAATAACTTTCTATAGTCTGTATAACTCTTTGATCCAGGGTACTTTTTACCCGCTTGATTTAATCGCCCTGAATCAACATCACAAAGACCAACAATATCAGCACCTGCAGCATGGGCGCTAGCTATATCGCTCGAACCCTTACCTCCTGCGCCTATTCCGGCCAAGGCAACACGTGCATTAGCCCCAAAAACACGACTTGGAACAACTTGAAAAGTCAAAGCCCCAAGCGTTGAGGTTTTGATAAATTTTCTTCTGGATTGGCTTAATTGTCTTTTCATCATTTAAAAGTAAATCATAAATTAATGGACCAAGATGAACGATCTTGAAAACAATCTCAAGATTCAAAATCACTGATCTCAATACCCAGCTTATTAAAATCTTTTATCGTATCCACATCAAAGAGTTCTCTGAGCAGAGCATACCTTAAATCATATTTTTTTGCTTTTTCTAAACTTCTATTCAAAACACCATCCGTACTCCATGGAATTCCCTCAAAAACAACACAACTTTTGAAATCTTTAATACCAATCAGGTAATATCCACCATCTGAACAAGGTCCAAAGACAAGATCATTGTCTAGATCTAATAATTCAAAAGCACTCTTTATGAGAATATCATTTATTAATATACAATCTGTTCCAATTGCTATGATCTTTTGAAAGCCTTCCTCAAAAAATTTATTAAATACAGATTTCAACCTTTTTCCAAGATCCCCTGAACTTTGGGGCCAAAATATCTGATCCTTAATATTATTAATATTAAGAAGATCCAACTCACATTGAATCCACTTTTTGATCTCTATTTCTCTATAATTTGGGTCAAAACACCAACAAATAGCATTTGAATCATCTATCATTGGTGAAATCCTCTTTATTACCTTAGAAACTAGAAATTTATAGATTTCTGCAGATTTTTTATACCCCAAGTCTTTGCCAAGGCGAGTTTTCACCTTCCCTGGTTCTGGCCATTTGAGAAAAATAACGAGTAAGTCAGTCAATTATGTAAGTAATGTTAATTATTATAAATATAAGATATTTTTTGATTATTAACTAATTTTCGCTTAAATTTTAAAAAATTACCCTCTAACTGTAGGTGATTTATAAATTTTTATATTTTTATGGCTAACTCTAGACGTAAACGAAAAAAGGAATTTGAAATCTCTAACTCTCATTTAATCAGTATTGGGCTTATTGGATTAGGTTTAATTTACTTACTATCATTAATTTCGTTTTCTCTTAATGATCTGCCCACTTGGGTACCTTTTAGTCATACTACAAACCCGACGAGACCAGCAACTAACTTTATTGGGCCTCCTGGAGCCGTTTGGGCCGGCATCTCATTTTATACATTTGGTATAACGAGTTACTTGATTCCGGTAATGTTAATTTGGTTAGGCTCTAAAAGGTTGTTCAAGCTAGAAAATTTATCGAAATTTGAAATTATTGGATTTGGATTATTTCTAATATCAGGGTCCTGCCTACTTCACTATCAAAGCTGGTTCCTACAATCTGGACACTTTAATATATCAGGAACAGGTGGAATCATTGGAGAATTTATTGGTGAAAAACTGACTGGCATGACAGGCAATGTTGGTTCCTCCTTAATAATGCTCACCGCATATTGCTCTGGTGGCATGCTGATTACAAGAGTTCATCCATCGCAGATCGTTAAAGTAGGTATTAACTCATTAAAATCATTTAATACATGGCGTGAAGATAGAATTTTCTCAA
>PAHQ01000084.1 GCA_002705125.1 Verrucomicrobiales bacterium
AAAGGGAACTCGTTAATTGGTTCCACCGTCACAGCGAAATCAAAAACAAAAAGCTGGAGTAAACTCATCGTAACTGGTGATGGCTTCACCTCTCAAGGACCTTCAACTGCCCATTTTGGACTAGGTAAAATAAATAAAATAACCGAAATAAAAGTGAATTGGCCATCAGGAAAAGTCTCAAAATTAGAAAATCCAAAATTGAATACCTATCATCGAATTACAGCTGAAAAATTACAGTGATATATTTTCATTTCTAGCCATTTAATTACATACAAAAAGACTATGCGGCATCTCATTTTTTTCTTATTTTTTTATGGTTTATGTGGAATCGCTTGGTCATTAGACAGAAAAACGAATATTATTTACATCTTACTAGATGATGCGGGGTACGGGGATTTATCATGCTACGGGCAAAAGAAATTCAAAACCCCAAACATTGACTTACTAGCAAAGGAAGGAATCAAATTTACCCAGCACTATTCAGGTTCCACTGTATGCGCTCCGACGAGATCTGTCCTTATGACTGGCCTCCACACAGGACATACTCAAATAAGAGGAAACAAAGAAGTTAAACCAATAGGTCAACACCCCATACCATCAAATGCTTATACAATTGCTGAAGCTCTAAAAAAATCTGGCTATCAGACTGGGGCTTTTGGGAAATGGGGCTTAGGTAGTCCAGGCTCTGAGGGTGCTCCTGAAAATCAAGGATTTGACAGATTTTATGGATACAACTGCCAACGCAATGCACACACGTATTACCCTACCTGGTTATTTGATAATGATAAAAAAATCAGTTTGGATGGAAAAACTTATTCACATGATTTAATCATGGAAAAAGCCCTCGAATTTATTCGCTCATATCAGGATGGACCGTTTTTCTGTTTTTTACCTTTAGCTATACCTCACGCCTCAATGCATGTACCTGAAAAATACGCGAAGCCTTTTCGCAAAAGCTTCGCTGAACATGAAAATAAAATCGGTAAATACAAAGGCCCAAATGTTAAAAACCCTGCAGCGATGTTTGCAGGGATGATGACAAAACTAGATGAAGGTGTTGGTGAAATATTAGAGCTCATCAAAGAGTTGGAAATTGATGACGATACCATAGTTCTACTTAGTTCAGACAATGGGCCGCACAAAGAAGGCGGACACATGCCAAATTACTTTGATTCGAATGGACCTTACAGAGGATTTAAGAGAGACCTTTACGAAGGAGGGATTAGAGTTCCTCTCATTGCACGATGGCCAAATAAAATAAAACCTGGAACAAGCACTAACCATATCAGTGCTCATTGGGATATTTTTCCAACCTTCTGTGAAATTGCAGGCGTTGAACTAACTGAAAAAATAGATGGCATTAGTTTTCTTCCTACGTTGCGGGGAAAAAGTAACCAACAAGATCATGATTATTTATATTGGGAATTTCATGAACGAAGTGGTGCACGCGCTGCCCGCTTTAAGAATTGGAAAGCTGTACAAAAAAATCTTAAAAAAAATCCAAACCCTCCAATTGAAATATATAACCTTCTTCAAGATCCCAGTGAACTAAAGGACTTATCAATGGAAAGAGAAGATCTTATAAAAAAAGCTAAACAAATTTTTGTTGAAGCCCACTCACCAAGCCCAATATGGAAAATGCCGTGGGAAAAATAAATCAGAGTAAATAATAAGCGTTTTTTTAATATTATATTCCAACTAATACGTTAAATTAGAACATGCTAATCCGCTGCATCATTATATCATTGGCAATTGCACAATTCGCTAACGCAAAGGTTAGCTTCAATAATGATATTAGACCTTTACTTTCCAATCATTGTTATCGTTGCCATGGTCCTGATGAGAATGAGAGAAAAGCAGGCCTTAGATTAGATTCATTCGAAGGTGCGACGAAAGACAACGATGGGATCAAAGCCTTGGTCGCTGGTAACATTGAAGATTCCGAATTAATCTACAGAATAATATCTGAGGATCCCGATGAAGTTATGCCTCCTCCTAAGGCAGGGAACAAGCTCTCCAAAGACCAAATAGAATTAATTAAACAGTGGATCAAAGAAGGAGGAAGTTATGAAAAACATTGGTCTTATCAAAAACCTGAACGACCTGAAACACCAACTACAAAATTTGAATCTTTTATTAAGAACCCTATCGATAACTTTATCCTTCGAAAATTACAAAACCATGAACTCTCACCATCTCCTGAGGCTTCAAAGGAAGCGCTCATAAGGCGAGTATCTCTTGACCTAACTGGTCTTCCCCCTACAGCTCTAGAAGTACAAAATTTTATAGACGATTCACGCAAAGGCGCATACGAAAATTTAGTAGATAGAATATTGGACAAGCCCACGTTTGGCGAGCACTGGGCACGAATGTGGTTGGACCTAGCCAGATATGCCGATTCAGCGGGATACGCAGATGACCCTCCACGTATCATTTGGGCATATAGAGATTATGTAATACGCTCGTTCAATAACAATAAACCTTTTGACCAGTTCACCATCGAACAAATTGCAGGAGACCTTCTTGATAACCCGAGTCAGGAACAATTAGTAGCTACTGCCTTTAATCGCAACACTCAAACAAATAATGAAGGTGGCACTAATGACGAAGAATACCGCAACGTAGCTATCGTCGATAGAGTAAATACAACAATGGCCACTTGGATGGGTACAACAATGGCATGCGCGCAGTGCCATACCCACAAATATGATCCAATAACACATGAAGACTATTTTCGTACCTTTGCTATTTTTAACCAAACTCAAGATGCAGACAGGCGAGATGAAAGCCCAATAATTAAAGTCCTAAGTCAAAATCAAAAAAATCAGATTAAAAGCCTAGAGGAGAAAATCAAAACTCTTGAAAAAGGCCTAACTTCAAAAAATGAGAATAATTTAAAAGCATTAAACGATTGGGAAAAAAGCTTAAATGAAAATAAGAAAATTTGGAAACCACTTCAGGAAATTCATACACACACCGAGTCCGGAGCAAAGTTCAGTCGCCTAAAAGATGGCTCTTTTCTAGTGAGCGGAAAAGAACCACTCATTGACTCTTATTACATTTCAGGGAATTCACCAGTAAACCAAATCACTGCTGTGAAAATTGAAGCTCTGGCTCACGATAGTCTCAGTCATTGGAAAGGGCCAGGACGAAAAGGGAACTTTGTTTTGAACGAGATCATTCTATCTTCTACTGAAACCTCACCAACGAAACTAGGCCGTTTCATACGGGTTGACTTACCTGGGGACGGAAAAATGATACACTTGGCTGAGGTCCAAGTTTTTAATGGTAATGAAAATATTGCGCTAAAAGGCATGGCTTCTCAATCAAGCGATTATGCTGATGCCAAAGCATCCAGAGCTATTGACGGTGACACAAACGGTGACTATTACAAAGGTAGCGTTACTCACACAGCACTAGGTAAAAGCGATCCATTCTGGGAAGTGGATTTGAAATCAACTCAGAAAATCTCCCAAATTGTTTTATGGAACCGTACTGATGGGACCGTAAGCTCTAGACTTGATGGATATCAATTAAGCATACTAGACAAAGATAGAAAAACAGTCTGGAAAAAAAACTTTCCTAAAGCCCCACTCAAGAGTGAATCCATCTCACTTAACGGTATTGAACAAGCAAGATTTAGCAAAGCAACTTCGAGCTTTGATCAAGAAAAATTTGGAGTTTCTCTAGCAATAGATGGCGACGAGAGAGGCCATTCGGGTTGGGCTGTCGCTCCAAAGCTAGGAATTAATCATCACGCTATTCTTGAACTTGCAAGCCCATTTAAGAGTCGAGACCTATCATTTACATTAAAGCAAACTTATGGAGAGCTACAACTTGGAAGATTTAGAATACTAGTTACAAATCAACCTCTCCCTTTACGCGCCGTACCAATCGAAATTGCCGAGATTTTAAAAGTTCCCAAACAGAACAGATCTAATAAACAAATCTCATCGCTATTGAACCATCTTGCAGAGATTAACCCCTTAGCAACTAAGCTAAGTGCTGAACTAACGACTGCGAGAGAGCAACTAAAAGAAATAAATCCCTCAACAACTGTTCCGGTAATGAGGCAGTTAGACGATAAAAATAATAGGCAAACCCATATTCAAATTAGGGGTAATTATCTTTCTAAAGGCAAAGAAGTAATTCCTGGCATCCCCTCAATTTTTGATCAGCCAGTTCAAAGTAAATCACCCAACCGTTTAACATTAGCAAAATGGATCATGGGAAATGATAATCCATTAACTGCAAGAGTGACAGTTAATAGGTTTTGGGAAAAATTATTTGGAGTAGGTATAGTACCGACTAGTGAGGAATTTGGCTCTCAAGGTGAACCCCCAACTCACCCAGAATTACTTGACTGGTTAGCTATCGAATTAATAGAAAATGGATGGGATATGAAATCAATTCTCAAACTTATTGTAAGCTCAGCAACGTATCGCCAGGACTCGTTAATATCACCAGAGAGTAAACAAAAAGATCCATTTAATCGCTTTTACTCTCGTGGACCAAGATTTCGACTCTCTGCAGAAATGATCAGAGACCAAGCACTTTCAGTATCCGGACTCTTAAGTTCTAAGATGTATGGCCCCCCCGTCAGACCACCCCAACCAAGCTTAGGAATTAAAGCTGCATTTGGTGGCGGAATAGATTGGAAAACATCAGAAGGTGAAGATCGATACAGGCGAGGTATATATACTAATTGGAGAAGATCTAATCCCTACCCATCTATGGCAACTTTCGATGCTCCTAATAGAGAAGTATGCGTTGTCAGGCGAGACAGAACCAATACACCATTACAAGCATTAGTAACTCTCAATGACCCTGTCTATGTGGAAGCAGCAATTAGTCTTGCTAGGAAAATGTACAAAATCGCAGAAAAAGAGAATAACATCTCTGCAGGTTTAGAATACGGATTCAAATTATGTCTGTCACGAAATGCGAAAGAAGAAGAACTTGGTAAAATCGAAAAGTTATTCAATCAGTCCTTAAAAAAATACATTAATAACCCTGATATGGCTAAACTTATGACTGCCAATTTAATGGATAAAAAAAATGATTCTTACGATAACAACCAATTAGCCGCTCTCACTATCGTAGGAAACGTGCTACTTAATCTTGACGAATTTTTAATGAAACGATGAATATTCGCGAACTACAACTACAGCATCAAACCAGGAGACATTTCCTAGCTGATACGGGAATCTGTGTTGGTGGAATAGCCTTAGGTGAACTATTAGGAGAAACTGCTTTAGGAAAAGGGCTTACACCTCCAGTCAATCCTCTAATACCAAAAAAACCTCATTTTGACGCAAAGGCAAAACGCGTAATCTACATTCATCTCACTGGCTCTCCTCCGCATCTTGATCTTTGGGACTATAAGCCGGAACTTGTGAAAAGGAACGAGCAGGATTGTCCCGATGAGTTCTATAAAGGCAAACGTTTTGCTTTTACTAGTGGCAGACCAAAACTCATGGGAACGCCAAGAACATTCAAACAATTCGGGCAAGGTGGAACTTGGATGTCAGACGCAATACCTAACTTTCATGATCTCGCTGATGACCTTTGCGTGATTAAATCAATGAACACAGATCAGTTCAATCATGCTCCTGCAGAGTTATTTATCCACACTGGATCCCCTAGACCTGGTCGCCCTTCGTTTGGCTCATGGGTTACCTATGGCCTTGGAACAGAAAACCAAAATCTACCTGGCTATGTTGTTTTAATTTCTAATGGAGTGCAACCAAACGGAGGAAAAAATTCATTCGGCACGGGATTTATTCCATCTGTATACCAAGGAGTGCAGTGCAGATCTAAAGGTGACCCTGTTTTGTATTTATCAGATCCAAAGGGCATGAGCAGAGATATTCGTCGTCATTCCTTAGACACACTCAAAGAACTCAACCAAAAAGCGGCAAAAGACTTTGGTCACCCAGAAACCTTGACCAGGATCGCTCAATATGAATTAGCCTTTAGAATGCAAATGTCAGTTCCTGAAGTAATGGACATTTCAAAAGAATCCAAAAAAACTTTGGAAGCTTACGGAGCCCAACCAGGCGCATCAAGCTTTGCTAACAATTGCCTCCTCGCCAGGAGGCTAGCCGAACAAGACGTTAGATTCGTTCAACTCTTTGACTGGGGTTGGGATTTCCATGGAACAAACCCTGGAGAAGACATTAGAGGTGGACTAACAAATAAGTGTGCAAAGACTGATAAACCAATAAGCGCCTTAATTAGAGATCTTAAAGAAAGAGGACTCTTCGACGAAACCTTGATAATTATTGGTGGTGAATTTGGAAGAACACCTTTCAGAGAAGGCAGAACAGCTGGAGGAAAAGTTCTAGGTAGAGATCATTTTCCAGATGCCTATAGTATGGTCATCGCCGGAGGCGGAGCCAAGGGGGGATACTCTCATGGTGAAACAGATGAACTGGGCTTTTCAGTAGCCAAAGACAAAGTACATGTTCACGACTTTCAAGCCACTCTATTGCACTTACTCGGTTTCGATCATGAGAAGCTTACCTATAGATTTCAAGGCAGAGACTACAGACTGACTGACGTCCACGGGAAAGTAGTCAAACAAGTTATATCCTAAAGCTTTCTAATAAAGCTAGAAGAAATCTAAAAGAACGGCAGTAGCATTGTCTTTACCAGATACCTTGACAGCGTAGTCAACAATTACTTCAGCATCAGATCCTTTAGCAAGTAAACCCTCTAATTCGTTATTACAAATCCCATCCGTGACTCCGTCTGAGCATATTAAAAGACGATCCCCTTCTTTAACGCTAAACTCATTAATTTGAGGGTCTACAAATTGATTATCCGCACCTAAAGCTTTAGTGAGCATATTACGCATTGGATGGTTTCTAGCCTCGTATTTTGAAATTTCTCCATTCTTTAAGAGAGATGCAACTCTTGTATCATCATCAGTCAGTTGATGAAAAATTTTATTTCCCTCCTTATCAGTAGTGAGATGGTAAATCCTTGAGTCCCCAATATGAGCAATCCGAATAATTCCTGGAAGCAACAAACACATACTTAAAGTAGCGCCCATCCCTTTACATTCTGGATAAGATTCACCGTACCGATTCATCTCCGAGTTAATATCACGAAACAACTGAGTTAAAATATCTGAACTCGTTCCGTACTCTGAAACATCAGATCGAAAACATTGGGGGAAAGATGACGTTATTTTTTCAACAGCAATACGGCTGGCAAATTCACCTGAATTAGCCCCTCCCATTCCATCACTAACAGCAAAAATATGATCTGAATTATCTATTTCACTTTTTCCCTGAGAACCCAAAAAATGAACGCCTTCTGCTTTTAAAATCAAGGCGAGGTACGCGTCCTCATTATTATTTCTAAACCTTCCGACATTTGTACTACAACTCCAGCTCACTGATGCAGGTGAACTTTTTGGATCGTTGCCTGCAAGGGTCGGTTTTGAATCATCAAGAATTGTTGCAAATTCAAAATCAATTACACAAAACTTACCATCAGAAAGCCTATAAGTAATATTTCTTAAGAATTGATCATCATGACGAACGCCATATCCTTCCAGTTCATTAAAAATTTCATTAATTTTTTCATCGCTTAACACCTCAACTTTTTTACCTGCATTTGATGTAATTATTTTTAAGCTATCAGGGTCATAATCCAAGAGCCTTGGGACAAAATCACAGCCCCTAGTCTCTAAATATTTTAACACTTTGACCTCATTGTTAAAACGTTCTTCGGCCTCATGACCTCGAAACACTTTATGCACTCGCCCATCAAAACCAATATAGACTGTTGATCTTCTAGTGTTCTTTTCTTCCCTCATATTAATGAATCTAAGATTCGAATTTCATCTTATCAAAAGCAATAAAGAGATCACCATAATATGAGAATTTAAAATTAATTAAGAGATCTTAACTACGTGAATAAATTTGGTGAAAGAAAATGGACATTTGGCATGCAGTCTGCTCTTCTATAATACCCCAACTCAAAAAAATCCTAACGAGTGGGAAATTAGCTATTTAATAGCAACTAAAAGACTCTGAAAAACAACCTACACTAAATAACATGGCAAAATACAAATTAGAATACCTTTGGTTAGACGGTTATACACCCGTTGCAAACATAAGAGGAAAAACAAAAATCGCAGAATTCGACGATTTTCCAACATTAGATCAACTAGATGATTGGGGATTTGATGGCTCATCAACTCAGCAAGCTGATGGAGGAGACTCTGACTGCATACTCAAACCAGTGGCTGTTTATCCAGATGCTGGTAGATCTGGAAACGCTGCATTAGTAATGTGCGAAGTTATGCTTCCAGACGGTTCTCCCCATCCATCTAACACTAGAGCAACAATCATCGATGATCCAGGTGCATGGTTTGGATTTGAACAGGAATACTTCTTAGAACAAGATGGTAGACCACTAGGTTGGCCTGAAGTCGGGTATCCTGATCCACAAGGAGAATACTACACAGCCGTAGGAAACAAAAACTGTGGTGACATCGCAAGAACCATAGTAGAAGAGCATCTCGACCTGTGCTTAGCCGCCGGCATAAATCATGAAGGAATTAACGCTGAAGTTGCTAAAGGTCAGTGGGAATTTCAAATCTTTGGTGAAGGTTCTAAAAATTGCGCCGACCAAATGTGGGTTGCTAGATACCTACTACTAAGAGCCGCAGAAGGTTATGGTATTGATGTAAACTTCCATTGCAAACCATTTGAAGGCGATTGGAATGGATCAGGCATGCACTGTAACTTCTCCACTGATAAATTACGTGATGAAGGTGGAAAAGAATATTTTGAGGCACTCATGGCTGCTTTTGAGAAAAACTGCGAAGCGCACATTGCTGCTTACGGTCCCGACAACCATTTGAGACTCACTGGACTTCATGAAACCCAGTCAATTGATAAATTCAGCTGGGGTGTCGCTGACAGAGGAGCATCGGTACGAGTACCTCACAGCTTTGTTAAGGATGATGCTTACAAAGGTTACCTAGAAGATCGTAGACCGAACTCTCAAGGTGACCCATACTCTATTGCTTCAAGAGTTCTACAAACGATTGCGGAAGTAAGTTAGTAACTTAACTAAATTAAGAATCACAAAGCCGTCACTCTTGAAGGGTGACGGCTTTTTTGTAAATAAATATAAACAAAGATTAGTTTATTTCTTCCTTTCTGAGAGATAAGCAATTCTAGCTTCAACATACCTACCTTTATGGTTAACATCTGACATAGATAGGCTCTCAAAGCTATAACCATATCCACCGTCTTGAAGTAAAACNGCAGTATTCAGTATAAGATTAGTTTCAATATCTGAACCCGCCATTTTTAGNGCCNTTTTNATTATAGGNAATGGATCACCCTTCNTTGAAATACCAAGAAATTCCGCCGCTCTAGTTCGAACTAATGACTCTGAATCAGACCTTGCAATNACCTTAATTCGATCAATCATTTTTTCAGGAATCTGAATATGAGAACTTGCAACGATGCAAGCCCAATAACGAATCCATGGGTCGCTGGAATTTAAAGCCACTTCCAAGGCCTCCTTAATCTTTGAGGTTGGTAATAATTGAAGATCTGCTATTTCAGACATCCTCTTAATTTTTTCAGATTTTTCTCTTCCGAAATCAACAGGNTTAGACATCGCCTTCTCAACCATCACCGGTTCAGGATAGAAGCTGAGATCATTCGTACGTAACATTTCAGATCGTAATAAATCTCGCATTTGAGATAACGTTTTCTGATAGTCTGGATCTGTTGCTAGATTATTAGTTTCATAAGGATCATTACTAACATCGTACAGAGCTTCAGGGCTTCTAGGTCTGAAAAATTGACTCTGAATCGAGTCTAATTTACCTGCATTGTATAGGTTTCGCCACTCGGTGAATGCTAGCTGCTTGTATCTATAATCATTTTGAATACCATCAAAATTGAACGGCTGATAATTTCTTTGATAGCTAAACTTTCCTTTTCTTAGCCATCGAACAAAATCATATTTTTCATCAAACCTATCGGCATAATTAAAAGTGAAACTTCTAGTCTTTGAGCCTTTTCCCATAAAAGGAAATCCATCGACCCCATCTGGCAAATCTATTCCAACTAGGTTCAGTAACGTAGGCCCAAAATCAACAAACTCCACAAACCCCTGTTCTCTGAAGCCATTAGAATATTTTACAAGGTGTTTNAAATTCTTGGGTATTCTTACTACCAAAGGAACATGGAGCCCGGTCTCATAAGCATACCCCTTACTCCTTGGAAGAACACCTCCATGATCTCCAAAATAAAAAACAAAAGTATCCTCTAATAAACCGTCTTTCTGAAGATCTTCAATAATACCACCTACGACTTCATCAATTCTTACAATATTATCAAGGTATCTTGCCTGAGTGTATCTAAAAGTTTTAGTATTCGGATGATAAGGTGCAAGATTNACGTCCTGGGATTTATTAACGGTGGGTTGGTNCTTAATGGCAGACTCTTTAAAGTGCAACGAACTCTCATGCGAAATAGCATAACTTGCTTTATGAAAAAAGGGTTGTCCTGATTTTCTATTCCTCCAATGAGCTTTACGGGAAGATTGATCCCAAACTCCTTTTCCTTGTTTTAAATTATAATCTGTCTTGGATCGGTTAGTGGTATAATAACCTTTATCCCTTAAATATGATGGAAACATTTTTAACCCTTCAGGCATAGGAGCCACCATACTTTTTCTATGGTATTGAGCTCCTATTCTCGGGGCATAACAACTTGTAATTAATGTGGATCTGGCAACTGAACAGACAGGAGCATTAGAAAAAGCATTATCAAATGTAACTCCATTGGTAGCCATATTTTTAATATTTGGAGTATCGGCACCATTAGGAAAAAAATGATCAAGATAATGAATCGAATTATCCTCTGAAATAATCCAAACAAAATTGGGTTTACTGTTAGCAGAAATAATCTCTGTAAAAAAAACGATAACTAAAAGAAGAATAGTAGATTTCATTATTATTTTTGGAGTACACCTCAATCGGTTTAAGAACTATAATAGCATTGAGTTCAAAATGATGTATAATTAATGAGGAATATTATAAAGCCATCTAGTTAAATTTAATATCGATTCATTATGAAATACCTAATCAATTTTGTTTTAACATGTNTTTTAACTTCATTTGCAGTTGCTCAGGAGGACTGGCCACGATGGAGAGGCCCTGACCTCAGTGATCATTCACCAGACAAAGGATTACTTAAAAAATGGCCCAAGGACGGCCCAAAACAAGTTTGGTTATACAAGGATGCCGGAATCGGATATTCTGGACCAGCAATCTCAAATGGTAAATTTATAACAATGGGTGAAAGAAATGGTGCAATTCACGTGATTGCCATNGACACCAAGAATGGTAANGAAATTTGGAATACAAAATTTGCTAAAGGCTTTAAGAATAACTGGGGAAACGGNCCAAGAGGAACTCCCACNATTGATGGAGACAAAGTTTATGCACTTGCTCCAAAAGGAGAACTTATCTGCTTAAATATTAAAAATGGTTCAAAGNTATGGAATGCGGACCTAGTGAAAAATTTTGGAGGAAA
The DNA here is from genome assembly GCA_002705125.1 of Verrucomicrobiales bacterium. Taxonomy (GTDB): domain Bacteria; phylum Verrucomicrobiota; class Verrucomicrobiia; order Verrucomicrobiales; family DEV007; genus EC70. The sequence continues at coordinate 11,580 of PAHQ01000084.1, forward strand.
AGCGCCTTACTGGGGATTTAGTGAATCAGTATTGGTGCATGGGAATAATGTTGTAGTTACTCCTGGCGGAGNTAAAGGAGCTATAGTNGCTTTANATAAGATAACAGGAAAACAAATTTGGCAGAGTAAAGAAATTAAAGATGGAGCTCAGTACTCTTCAATAATTCCAATCAAGCACAATGGAGACGATCAATATGTTCAGCTTTTCATGAAATCTTTAGTTGGAGTTTCTGCATCTGATGGAAGCCTCCTNTGGAAAACAGATTGGAATGGTCGAACAGCAGTAATACCAACTCCNATTTANAAAAATGGNAANATATATATCAGCTCTGGCTATAATGTTGGATGTAAGCTCATTAACTTAAGNCAGGATAATAAAGTCTCGGAAGTTTATAATAACGATACAATTATCAATCATCATGGTGGCGTCATTTTGATTGGGGAGCATTTGTACGGACACTCAGATCGAGGAGGTTGGAAATGCCAAAATTTTGAGACTGGTGAAGAGATTTGGCGCTCNAAGGAACTTGGTAAGGGAGCAATACATTATGCTGACGGTATGTTGTATTGCTTGGGTGAAAGTGATGGAACCGTAACACTAGTAAAAGCCAATACTAAAGGATGGGANGAAACAGGACGGTTCAAATTAAGCCCTCAAACTAAGCTTAGAAAACCATCTGGAAAAATATGGACACATCCTGTGGTCATAGGTGGTAATCTTTACCTCCGCGACCAGGAAATAGTTTATTGCTATAAGGTAAAAGCTTANAAAANTTTAAACCTTATCTNCTGAAGGAATCTCAAANCCCATGTTATTGGGATCCTTAAGTAGACGATTGGCATCCTTTGCGTGTTCACCAGTGTGTATCTCCCTTTTGGGATCAAACTGAAGCCAAGGTCCAACGGTATAATAATTGTCTTTTTCTGGAATTCCTNCNCCCTTACCCATTACATCATGTAATTTACCAAAGTGTTCTACNGCATCTTTATTATCTCCAAAACGGCCAGCTTTTAGATTAAATGGTACGTCTTCACCTAAGCGATATGAATTATTCATGAGGTGTCCTAATACGCATCCATAATGAGCATCATTAACGTTCCCATTGGCCATACTTGGATCCCCCTCCCTACATGCAGCAACAAAACTTCCCCAATTACCTCCTGGGGTCACTTTACCGCTACCAAAATCTATCTTCTCACCCTTATCACTTCCTTTCGCGTAATACTGGTTACCAATTATCTTACCTCCATCTTCAAAATAATACTGATTTTCAACCTGACGCTTGTAACCGTTATAATTGACATTNCTGACATTAAAAAATACTTGCTGACCATTAGGGTATTCAGCCATCCCAAATAAAGTATTTGGAGTCTCTCCTTGATCTTTCCACTGAAACCTACCACCAATTGCCATCGCTTTGACTGGGTGTGTTTGGTCATCATCAATCGCCCATCTAGCTACGTCGAGTTCGTGAGTTCCTTGATTATTAAGATCTCCATTTCCTGTAGCCCAGAACCAATGCCAGTTGTAGTGAACATAATTACCGTGAAACTTTTCAATTACTGCAGGCCCCTTCCAAAGATCCCAATCAAGATGCGCTGGAGCATCTCCAATATTTTTATGACCTATACTTCCCCTAGGCTTACAACAATATCCATAGGAAATCTTAAGACGACCCCACTTGCCTGCCTTTATTTGATCGTGTAATCCTGCCCTACCAGCATTGCTTCGCTGTTGAGTTCCGTGCTGAATAACAACTCCATACTTTTTCTGAGCAGCAACCGCTACACGACCCTCCTCAACGTCATGACTCATCGGTTTCTCGACATAAACATGCTTACCTGCCTGCGCACCCCAAATTGTCATTAATGAATGCCAATGATTTGGTGCAGCGATTGCAATAGCATCAACGTTTTTGTCGTCCAAAGCTTCTCTAATATCAACCACTCCTTTCACGGGCTGGCCGCGACCTTTTAAACTTGCAACAGTACGACTGAGAACCTGTTTATCTGGATCAATGACATATGGTATCTCAACATTTTTCTGGCCTAGAAATCCACCAATATGACTTTTACCTCGACCATTGAGACCTGCAACAGCAATCCTCATTCTATCATTTGCTCCAATAACTTTACCCGAGGACTTAGTGTTTGCTATGAAAGGGCCCCCTCCAAAGGCAGCCAAACTTGTTGTTTTAATAAATTTTCTTCTTGAGTTAGAGAGCATTTCTTTGAGTTTTTAATTTAAGTATTATCTTGTATCGAAACTAAAGGGCTGAAAATAAAAAACTTTTGTAAATTTAAAATTATTACCCTTTAAATTCATCAAATGCAGAGTTTAGCTCTGCATAATTACGTGAAACTGTTAGTTGTGGATATTCATCAATAACATTCTGAGGGGGGCAAAATAAAACTCCTTTATCTGATTCNAAAAGCATTGAGATATCATTGTATGAGTCCCCAGCTGAAAGAACCTTAAAGTTTAATGCTTTAAAAGCTTTTACNGCGGCTCTTTTCTGATCCTCCATCCTAAGTTTAAAATCATTAATTCTGCCAGCATCATCAATAACCAAATTGTGACAAAATAAAGTAGGGTAATCCAACTGCTTCATCAGNGGCTCAGCNAATTGGTAAAATGTATCAGACAGAATAACCACCTGAAATCTTTGCTTAAGACCATATAAAAACTCCTTAGCCCCTGGTAATGGACTCATCTGAGAGATTACTTCCTGAATATCATTAATTCGAAGTNGATTTTTAGCGCAAACATCAAGACGCATTTTCATTAATTCAGAATAATCTGAAATNTCTCGAGTCGTAGCTTGAAGCTCCTTTATCCCTGTCTTTCTGGAAAATTCAATCCAAATTTCGGGAACNAGTACCCCTTCAAGGTCTAANCATGCAATAAAACTCATATTATATAAAATTTAATAAAATGACAAAAAAACATAATTTTAAATGCTATGCGAATATTAATTGATTGCAGTGGGTTTTTTGCAATATAGTAAGCTCAATTTACTGCATCGCATTAAAATATGCGTCTAAGCAGCTCCCAATGGATCAACCCCTAACTATTATAGCTATAGCATTCTGCCTGAGTCAGTCAGCAATGTTTTCTGGTTTGAACTTAGCCTTTTTCTCCATAGGTAGGCTTCGACTTGAAACAGAAGTTGAAAATGGCAACATGTCCGCTGCGAGAATTCTTGCCCTCAGAAAAGATGCTAACTTTCTTCTCTCTACGATTTTGTGGGGAAATGTCGGAGTGAATGTTGTTCTAGCGATGCTCATGGATAGCGTGCTACCTGGAAGTGGGCTTATCGCATTCTGTGCATCTACCGTAGGAATAACATTTTTAGGTGAACTTCTACCACAGGCATATTTTTCCCGAAACGCGATCCGAATAGGATCCAAACTCGCGCCAGTCATTCGATTTTATCAAATGATGCTTTACCCAGTTGCCAAACCAAGCGCTCTAATTCTCGAAGGATTAGTTGGAGCTGAAGGCGTCAATTTTATGAGGGAAAAAGATATCGAAGTCATCCTTGAAAGACACATTAAAGAAAAAGATTCTGAAATTGGTGAAACTGAAGGTCGGGGCGCCTTGAACTTTCTTGATCTTGATGACCGTCTAATTTCTCAAGAGGGAGCTACAATTGACCCTACAACAATTTATTCTTTTCCTGCGAACATGGATCTCCCTGACATTCCTAAACCCGACTCTACAGAAGGAAAAGTTTTCATAGATCAACTGCGTAAAAGCGATAAGAGTCGAGCGGTTATTACTGACGAAGAAGGAGAGCCACGAATAGTTCTTAAGACCTCCGATTACTTATTCAATCTATCTGTTAATGAAGGCTCTTCTGATATATATGATTTTTGCCACCGCCCTGTCCTTGTCGGCGATTCAAACGCAACACTCGATACTGTACTAAGTGAATTTGTAGTAGAGGCTGATGACCGGGAAGATGATATTATCGATCGAGATGTCGTCATATATTGGACGAATGATGAAAAAAGAATTATCACTGGTGCCGACATTCTCGGAAGGCTCCTGAAAGGGATTGCAAGAAGAGAAAAGGAACATTCCTGATAAAGGTAACCTATAGAATTATATCATTCACGACTCTAGCCTCTTCAACACCAGTTAAGCGAGAGTCAAGGCCCTGATACTGATAAGTAAATTTTTTATGGTCTATACCTAACAGATGAAGCATGGTTGCATGAAGATTACGAATATGAACAACGTTATCAACGGAATTGTATCCCAGTTCATCTGTGGCTCCATAGGTCACTCCACCACGCACCCCACCACCTGCTAACCACATTGAAAAACCTTTCATATGATGATCCCGCCCTGCTCCGCCTTTTCCCTGGTACATCGGAGTCCTTCCAAATTCACCACCCCAAACGATAAGGGTATCTTTTAGCATATCTCTCTGCTTAAGATCGGTGAGCAAAGCCCATGTTGGTTTGTCAGTTAAACCGCAACATATATCCATATATTTTACTAGCCCCCCATGATGATCCCACCCCCTATGATAGAGGTGAATAAACCTGGAACCTCTTTCTGCAAGACGCCTTGCTAACAAACAGTTTGTTGCATAAGTGCCGTCTCCCTGTTTTGCTCCGTACATATCAATTATGTGCTTAGGTTCATCGGAGAAATCCATAAGCTCAGGAACAGAAGTCTGCATCTTAAATGCCATCTCATAAGCTGAAATTCTAGTTAAAATATCATCTTCCTGAAGAGTTTTATTTCTGCTCTGATCCAACGATTTAATCGCATCAACAACATTACGCTGATTCTGTGCAGATACGTTTCCAGGGTTCTTTAAATAATTCACTGGATCACCTGTAGAACTAAATTCAACTCCTTGAAAACGGCCAGGCAAAAATCCAGACGCCCACTGTCTAGATGCAATGGGCTGAGGGTTTCGCCCCCCAACACTGGTCAAAACAACAAATCCTGGCAGTTCATCAGACTCGCTTCCCAAACCATAGTTTATCCATGAACCCATTGAGGGTCTTCCAGATATTCCAGTCCCAGTATTCATAAAAGTATGAGCAGGATCATGATTTATTTGCTCAGTAAGCATTGAGTTAATAATGCATATATCGTCAGCCATTTTTGCTGTCCAAGGCAAATAATCACTGATTAATTGTCCACTCTCTCCATGTCTATTGAACTTGGTCATATGACCTTGAACTTTGAGCTGCTGACCCCTCAATTGTGCAATTGGCTGGCCCTTAGTAAATGATTCCGGCATGGGCTTACCATGCAATTCATCTAGCTTTGGTTTATAATCGAATGTTTCAAGGTGCGAAGGACCTCCAGCCATACAAAGAAAAATGACTCTTTTAGCCTTAAATGGAAGATCAGGAAAACCAGAAATTCCAGGATTTGATCCAAAGGAATCTTTCAACAGCATTGACTGAAGAGCGGCGGCACCAACGCCCAAACCAGATCTTTGAAGGAAACTTCTACGAGGGATTGGCGAAATATTTGAATGATCTTGAGTAAGCATTAATTCCTTGAGTTAAACTCTGCACAATTGAAGACAGCTCTAGCCGCTGCCGTCCATGATAATAATTCAACTTGATCATTACCCTTTAATTCTTGCTTAACCTTCTCAATTAGCTTTCCAAGTATATCCTCTTCCAGCTTATCCGGTTTTCTAGATAGCGCCTTATAGAAGGCAAATTCGATTCTTTTAGAATCATCATCAGAACTTTTTATAACTTGCTTGGCAAACTCTTGAGCCGCTTCATAGAAACTAGGGTCATTCAGTAATACCATGGCGGCAACAGGGCTATTGGATCTGGATCTTTTTGCTACGCATTCTTCTCGAGTCGGAGCATCCATTGCTTGAAGCATTGGGTGAAGAAATTGTCTTTGCCAATGAATGTAGACTGATCTTTTTAAACGACCTTGATCGGTGTCCACTTTATATTCCCTCTTTGGAAAATTTAAATGCTTATAATAACCTTTGGGCTGAAAAGGCTTAACGCTCGGGCCTCCATATTCCTTGAATAACATTCCACTAGTTTCAAGAATGTTATCACGAATCATTTCAGCAGGAAGCCTATGCATTGCTTGTCGTGAGAAATTTAAATTCAAAGGGTCAGCTTTCTTGCTTTCATTAGTCGCCCTAGAACTCAACTTATAAGCATGAGTGTTAACAATTAAATTAATTAAACTCTTCACATCCCAGCCACTTTTGTAAAATTCCACTGATAAATTATCAAGAAGTTTAGGGATCGTTGGCGGTGACCCCTGACCTCCAAAATCATCCAGACTTGTGGATATTCCTTCCCCAAAAAGCAGATACCATATCCTGTTAACAAAAACTCTGGCGGTCAAACCGCCTATACCATTCTGTGTATCAGTTATCCAATTAGCTAAATCAAGACGATTGGCCCGACGATCACCTGTATTTAAAGTTCCAAGAAATAATGGAACAGCGGGCTGTACAATCTCCCCGGTTTCATCAAGCCAATTTCCTCTTGGTAAAATACGTGTCACTCGAGGCTTAACACTTTGAGTTACCATGGTTAATGATTCCCTACTCTTTATCTTTTTTATCTCTTCAATAATTTCTTTATTTTTTAACTCCTTCTTCTCAAGAATATTTAGTTTTTTACGATCCCGATAGCTTAAAACTGATATTTCAGGAGGCCTCTTAGTCGGCAAGTCATTTGTTCCAACTGCAAAATGTTTTTCCTCATCAACATCCGCAAAAAATGCTGACATAGAATAAAAATCACGAGCTGTATAAGGGTCATACTTGTGGTCGTGACATTGAGCACAGCCAATAGTTGCTCCCATCCAAACCCCTGAAACGTTACGAATTCGGTCAGCTGCATATATGGCCAAATATTCACGAGGCTGCACTCCTCCTTCATGAGAAGTTTGCAAAAGCCTATTGTAACCAGTAGCTATTTTTTGATCCAGAGATGGGTTTTCGAGAAGGTCCCCTGCTAATTGTTCACGAGTAAATTGATCAAACGGCATATTCTGATTAAATGCCTCCATAACATAATCTCTATATGGGCTAATGTTATGATCTTGGTCTCCATGATAACCGACGGTGTCTGCGAACCTAACAAGATCAAGCCAATACATAGCCATCCTTTCTCCAAAATGATCTGAATTAAGAAGCTGCTGAACAATCTTCTCATAAGCAATTTCTATATCAGGCGCTGACAAAAATGCTTCTAGGATCTTTTGATTTGGAGGAAGCCCTGTTAAGTCAAAAGATAACCGCCTAATTAATGTGACCTTATTCGAATCATTAGAGGGTTTAAGGCCAACTTTAGACCAATGATCTAAAATGATAGAATCAATCCAATTGTGAGCCCAAGGATTACCTTTATCTGGAACAGGGCTCCAGACTGGATTCTCATAGGCCCATGGTTTAGAATATTTTCCACCAGACTTAACCCATGTTGTCAAAATTTCTATTTCTTCCGGATTGAGAGATTGCCCGCTTTCTGGCGTTGGCATAACCTCATCAGGATCATGGGAAGTTATTCGATGTATGATCTCACTATCTATGGGATCTTTTGCAGAAAATACTTTTTTGAAACCTTCTTCAGTGTCCAGCCTCAGCTTGGCTTTTCTATGTTCTTTATCCGGACCATGACAAACATAACAATTCTGAGAAAGAATTGGCCTCACGTCACGGTTGAAGTCCACCTCTTTAGCGTTAACAAAAAAAGGTGCAAAAAAAATCGGTGCTACGATACTTAACTTCACGGAACTAATTGGGAATTTACGTGGTATTATTAGTTTATACAAAAAAGAAGATTTTCCTATAATATTGATCAGAAAAAATTCATCCTAATTCGACTAGTTTAATAAATTTATGAAAACCAGAGAAATAATAAGGCTAATTTTGCTCCAACTCCTTATAATACAGAAGCTTTCAGCCACCACTGATCAACCAAATCTGTTAATAATGATTAGTGACGACCAGTCTTTTCCTCATGCCTCAGCCTATGGATCAAAAATGGTATCAACACCCAACTTTGATAAAGTTGCAAGTAATGGTGCATTATTCATGAATGCTTTTTGTGCGGCCCCAGGGTGTAGCCCGTCAAGAGCCGCTTTTCTAACCGGAAGAAATATATGGCAAATAGAAGAAGCAGGAACCCATGCTTCTTCATTTTCAGCCAAATACGAAACTTTTATGGAGTCACTTGCAGAGAAAGGATATCATACTGGGTTCACTGGTAAAGGATGGGGCCCTGGAAACTGGAAGATTAGTAACCGTAAAGAAAATCCTGCTGGTCCGACTTTTGGATCAAAGAAGGGTAACTACGCTCAGGCTTTCAGAAATTTCATAAATGTAAAACCAAAGGAAAAACCTTTCGCTTTTTGGTTTGGCTCCTCAGACCCACATCGAAGCTTCGAAAAGGGAAGTGGATTAAATTCAGGTAAAAAATTAAATGATGCTGAGGTACCCTCATTCCTACCTGAATCTCCTGAGATTCGAAATGATCTTTTAGACTATGCCTTTGAAATAGAAAGATTCGATAATGATTGTGGAAAAATGCTAACAATTCTTGAAAAAGAAAAGATGCTCGATAATACGATGATCATAATAACAAGTGATAACGGAATGGCATTTCCATACGCAAAGGCAAATTGCACAGAATTCGGAATTCATATGCCCCTAGCTATATGTTGGAAAAACAAGATACCTGCAAAACAGCAGGTTGATGATTTGGTTGGATTTATTGATTTGACCGCAACAATTCATGATGCTTTTGAAATCAAAGATAGAGAAAGATTTCCACTGTCCGGGCAAAGCATTCTAAGTATATTAACTAAAAGCTCAAAATCTAAGAATTCTAACAGAATAAATGCGATATTTTCAGGCAGGGAAAGGCACTCATCTTCACGATTTAATACTTTAGGTTATCCTCAACGCTGTCTTAGAACAGATAAATTTTTGTTTATAAGAAATTATAAACCCGAGAGATGGCCGGCTGGCCCGGGACAAAAATATAAAAATAGGAGCGGTTCAGAACTTGGACCAGAGCATGGTGGTTATCATGATATAGATGCATGCCCTACATTGGATTATTTAATTAAAGGCCGATCTGATCCTAAAAACTCAAAATATTTTTTGCTCGCGACAGATAAAAGACCCTATGAGCAACTTTTTGATATCATAAATGACCCAGGATGCACGAATGACCTCGCAACAAATTCCAAGTATAAAAAAACATTCAAAAAACTCTCTTTAGAGTTAACTAATTATTTAATTAAAACCTCTGACCCTAGGGAAACTGGTAATGGAAATGTTTTTGAAACCTATCCCCGTTATTCAGGTATTCGATGGTTTCCTAAACCTGACTGGGCTGAAAAAAATCCTAGAAAAATCCCGCCGACTCCATGGCTTAAATCCACTTTAAAAATAAAGAAATAGCCATCAATACCCCAGAGGAAAATATAAGATCAAAAAGTAAAATACATAAAATAAGTCCTATTTAAGGAATCGCTTGGAACATTTGTTCTATAATAATTTTATCATTTTTACGACTAATCTGAAGATCAAAAAATCCAGAATCTTTAACTTTATGCAAAAAACCAATTGATAAGGATTCACCTCTTTTGAAAAAGCCACTGGGGTTATTCCAGTCTACTTCTTGAAGTAAATTTTTATTAATTTGAGCTCCTGTTTCATATTCACCATCTAATAGCTTAACAAGAATCATTTCGCATTCTTCCAGAGTCATTCCTTGTATTGAACTTGTCCTGACCTCCTTGCCTTTTATTTTCAAAATAATCTTTTTTTGTGTATACGGTTTACCCGCCCAAAAATCACCTTCACGAGTTTGGCTCTTGCTGGGCTTTGCACCTGGTTCCAACCATTTACTATAACTCATACTCAATATTTGAGTTGTAACCTCTCGACCATTAATCTTTTCAACTCCTTGGACTCGTATTCCTCTAAATGGAGTCGGAAACATGTTATGAGTCGATATTCTAACTATTGGCTTTTTTAGACCACATTTAATGGCTAAAGAGATAACTTCCTTCTCTTGGTCCTCTGTTAATTTTGCACGTTCAACATAATCTCTCTCTACTTTTTCAGTTTGAGCAATAACATTAGACACACTTAGCACGGCCACATATATAAAAATTAAACTCAAATTTCTTGTCATGTAATGCCTTTTCATTGTCTAACTTAATAACGCTTCTCATGTAAAAGCTCATAGAAATTTTTATTTATTTTCAACGTGTAATATTATTCTGCGAGAATTATTAGATTTGCATTACACACAAAGGCTATTTGAAATTCAATTTACAGTTGTGAAATTTTATTTATTGAGCACTTACTTGCTCGAATAACTGAAGTAATAGGTTAACTTGTTAATATTACTCCAATGATTAGAACCTCACTCATAGTTACAATATTTATTTTTTTTCCTTTCGTCGAAAAGCTTCACTCCAAGCTAATAATCTCTGAATTTCTGGCAAATAATGAAAATTCCTTACTCGACGAAGATGGCCACCCATCAGATTGGATAGAAATTTTTAATACATCAATTTCTCCTGTGTCATCAGAAGGTTATTTCTTAACTGATGATGAAAAGAGCCCTAACAAATGGAAATTACCTAATGCCATTATCCCTCCTAACGGATATCTAGTTTTTTTTGCCTCTGGAAAGGATAGAATAAATGAAAATAATTACTCGCACGCTAATTTTTCTCTCTCAGCTAGTGGAGAGTATCTCGCGTTAACATTTAATGGCTCACCATCTTCTGAATTTACTCCAATTTATCCAGATCAGTACAAAAATATTTCATACGGATTCAACACTATTAATGGTTCTGAAGGTTACTTCTCTAAATCAACACCGGGAGAAATGAATGGTCCAATCGATTATAGCAGCAAGGTTTCTGATACAAAGTTTGATATTGATAGAGGCTTCTACCAATCACCTTTCAATGTTAAAATAACAACAAAGACAAAAGGATCGACAATCATTTACACGATTGATGGAAGCAACCCAAGCCTCGATAATGGAACTAAAGTTGTCAGCGAGGACCCCCAACAGCAAATTTCTGCAACGTTATACATCGATAAAACGACTACTCTTCGAGCTGCTGCATACAAACAAGGGCTAATTCCGTCAAATATAGACACCCAAACATATTTATTTCTTGATGATATTGTAACCCAAACAGAAAGACCTGAGGGGTATCCCTATCCATGGGTAAGTCGGAATGGTCAATCCATCGAAGGTGACTATGGAATGGATCCTAATGTTGTTGGAAAATTATACTCTCTTGAAGAGATTAAAGAGTCCCTCCTCGACATTCCTACAGTTTCAATTGTTACAGACAAAAATAATCTTTTTGGAACCCAATCAGGAATTCAAGTGAACCCACGTGACTCAGGCTCCTCGTCTGAGAGAGAAATATCTATTGAATTTATTAATTTCGAAAATTCAGAAAACTCACAGGAAAACGCAGGGATAAGAATGAACGGTAATGCATCAAGGTTAGTATCCAGACCCAAACACAATTTACGCGTAATTTTTCGAGATGACTATGGAAAGGGAACTTTAAATTACCCTCTTTTTGGGCCTGATGCTGAAACCAATCGCTTCAATTCTATAATTCTAAGGGGCGGAAATGGTAATTCTTGGATTCACCCAAGTAAAAATGTCTAT